>JANXPR010000221.1 GCA_025357215.1 Acidobacteriaceae bacterium
TGGGGCACGGGCGGGCTGGGAATTTTCCTGCTGCTGCCGCTGCTTTTCATTGTGGCCACGTTCTATTTCCAACAGAGAAAGACCAAGCGCTGGCAGGCCGTAATGGGCACGCTGAAAAGCGGTGACAAGGTCACCACAACCGGCGGGATTCGCGGAACCGTCATCTCTTTGAAGGACGACACCGTTACGTTGAAAGTGCCGCCGGACAATTTGCGGCTGGAAGTTGCCAAAACCGCCGTGGTGTCCGTGGGACGCGACGACGAACCAATGAAGTCGGCACAGTGAGCTGAACCCCGGGCAATAGAACCAGTTTAAGCGGCAATTTTTTTAAGCGACAAGTTTAAGCAACCAGTTCAAGCAAACAATCAGAAAAACGAAATCCAAGAAGTGGTCTCAAGAAAATGCAAAAGAACCTACTGACCAAAACGATCATCATCATCGCCATCCTGTTGATATTTGTGTACGGCATCCTCGGTCCCAAGATTTTCTCCGGCGAAGGGCTGAAGGCTTCATTGCTGGACCGAATTAAGCTGGGGCTGGACCTGAAGGGCGGCACGCATCTTATTCTCCAGGTGCAGGTGAATGACGCCATCAACGCGGAAACCGACCGCGCCGTGGAAAGCCTGCGGGACGAACTGAGCAAGGCCGGCATCACCTTCCTGGACATCAGCAAGCCCGATCGTGACGAACATGCCGCGCAGGTGGCGATTAAAGGCGCGTCTTTGGACGCTGCTTCAAAATTGCGTGGGATTTTTACCGATCGTTATCGCGAATATGATTCCACAAATTCGGGCGAGGGCAACTGGACGCTGGCTTTAAAGCCTACCTATATCGCCGATCTCAAGACGCGCACGGTGGACCTGTGCATTGAAGCCATCCGTCGCCGCGTGGATACATTGGGTGTCAGCGAACCTGCCATCCAGCGCAATGGTTTTGGCAACAACCAGATTCTGGTGCAACTGCCGGGCGTTGACGATCCCGGTCGCGTGAAAGACATTATTCAGTCCACGGCCCGCCTAGAGCTTCGCGAATCGCGCGGTGGAGTGTACGCGAATGAACAGGAAGCGATTAACGCCAATCAAGGTCAAATTCCACCCAACATGGTCTTGATACATGGCAAGTCAGATAGCCGGGCTGGAGGCGATGCGGTGTATCTGGTTTCGCGGGTCCCGGTGGCCAGCGGAACGGACATACGCGACGCCCAGACCGGCACTAAATCTGAAACTGGCGAACCCATTGTCCGCTTCTTCCTGACCGTGGAAGCCGGCAAGAAATTTGCGGCGTTTACCGAGCTCCATAAAAAGGGAGGCGTGGATCCGGCAAATCTTGGAATTGTCCTGGATGACCATGTGATTTCCGCGCCCAGCATTAACAGCCAGATTCACGACGAAGGCTACATTGAGGGCGGTTTCACCGAACAGAGCGCAAGCGACCTGGCCAAGCTGCTGCAATCAGGCTCGCTTCCGGCCAGCCTCCACTATCTGACCGAACGTACCATCGGTCCCGCGCTGGGAGCCGACTCGATTAAAGCGGGTGTGAACGCGGCCATTGCCGGTATGCTCGCGGTGCTGATCTTCATGTTGATCTATTACCGCGGAGCCGGTATCAACGCCAACGTCGCGCTCATTTTCAACCTGGTTATTCTGCTGGGCTTCATGGGTTTCAGCGGTACGGTGCTGACATTGCCGGGCATTGCGGGCGTGATTCTTACTGTTGGTATGGGCGTGGACTCCAACGTTCTGATCTTTGAGCGTATTCGTGAAGAGTTGCGGGCCGGCAAGGCTCCTGCCGCGGCCGTGGACCAGGGATTTGATCGTGCCTGGACCACGATTCTGGATACTCACGTGACCACGATCGTTTCGGCGATCATTTTGTTCTTTGTAGGTTCCGGCCCGGTGCGCGGTTTCGCCGTGACCTTGACGTTCGGCTTGTTGGCGAACCTGTTCACGGCAGTTTTCGTTTCCCGGGTCATTTTTGATGCCATCCTCAGCCGCAAACAGCGCGGCGAAGCTTTGAGCATCTAGAACATTAAGGGTTGATAAAGTGGAATTCTTTCGCAATACAAGCATCGATTTTCTCGGCAAGAAGTGGTACTTCCTTGCCTTCTCGCTCATCTTCAGTGTGGCCGGCCTCATCTCCATGGGGGTAAGGCACCACAAGACCGGAGATTGGGTCCCCCTGGGCATTGATTTCCGCGGCGGCACGCTGGTGTACGTGAAGTTCGCCGACAAGCCGAAAGAGGGAGAAATCCGCGCTGCTCTGGACAAGGGCGGTCTACATAACGCCAACTTCCAGACCTACGGTCCTGCCAGCGCCAATGAAATGGTCATCCGGTTGGACGAAAAAGACACCAACGAAGCCGACATTTCCCGCGGTAAAGACTCGATCATTGCCGCGCTGGAGACCTCCCCGGTAGCGGGCAAGAAGAACATCAACAATAGCGACCGCATTGGCATGGCCGCGGTGCGCGCCGAGCTGGCTGAACGTGATCCTCTGCATGTGGCCTCTACGGAATACGACGCGCAAGCCCGCAAAGTAATGGATGTGCGAGACACCGTGAACCACGGCATCCTGCGGAGCATGGACGATCTCCAGGGCCAAGTCCCAGGACCAGTGCTTGACGCCCTGAAGCAAGGGTTTTATACCGCCAACTATGGAATCCGCCAGTCGGACATCGTGGGACCGCAGGTGGGTGACCAGCTTAAGCAGCAGGCCCGGCTGGCTGTTGGCTTTTCCCTTCTCGGCATGCTGGTGTATTTGTGGTTCCGTTTTGAATTGATTTACGGCGTTGCCGCCGTGGTGGCCGTATTTCACGATACGTTAATCACTGTGGGAGCTTTCTCCTTGACGAATCAGGAGATAACGCTTACTGTTATCGCCGCGATTCTGACCCTGGTCGGCTACTCCATGAACGACACGATCGTGGTGTTTGACCGCATCCGGGAGAACGTGAAACTGCTGCGGCGAGAGAGTTTGGCGGATATTGTGAATCGCAGTATCAACCAAACGCTAAGCCGGACGATCCTAACTTCCGGACTCACATTTTTGACCGTACTTTCGCTCTTCTTGTTTGGCGGCGAGGTACTTCGCGGGTTCTCTTTTGCCCTGGTAGTGGGCATCGTGATCGGTACGTACTCGTCTATCGCGGTAGCGGCCCCCATGTTGGTGGCCTATCAGGACTGGCGGCGCTCTGGCGCGGCAGTTCCGGCCCCGGCGGCGGGTAAAGGCAGCGCTAAGGCTTAGCAGGATTTAGGCTCCCTTTTGGGAGCAAAACGGGCGGACCCGGTGTCCAATGTAATGAGTAGTCCCCCAAGAATTGGAGAACAGGGATGTTTGAAGACAGCTTAATGGAATCTGGCGGCAAGATTAAGACCAATCAGAAGAAGACCACGATGATCACGTTTCTTGTTGAATCTCTTGTGGTTGGCTTCCTTATTTTGCTCCCTTTGCTGATTACGGACGCGCTCCCGTTGCACCAGCTCAACTCGTTCCTAACGGCCCCGCCGCCGCCGCCTCCGCCTCCGCCTCCACCGCCCCCGGCGCCGAAAATGGTGCAGCGCGTGAGCGAAGTGGTGAATGGCGAGCTGCGCGCCCCCAGTAAGATCCCCAAGAACATCAAGATGATCACGGAAGAGGAAGCGCCTCCGCCGAGCACCGGTGTGACCGGTGGCGTGGAAGGTGGCGTTCCGGGTGGTCAGGCTGGCGGAGTCGTAGGCAGCTTGTTGTCTGGCGCCGCACCGCCGCCTAAGGTCGCGACCCCGCAGAAGCTGCGTGTTTCGTCTGGCGTGGCTGACGGTCTGTTGATTCGCCGCATTGAACCGGTCTACCCGCCCATGGCCAAAGTCGCGCATATTCAGGGCGACGTTTTGTTGCAGGCCGTGATCAGTAAAACCGGACTCATCGAAAACCTGCATGCTGTGAGCGGGCATCCCATCCTGATCCAGGCCGCCATGGATGCCGTGAAGCAGTGGAAATACAAACCGTACTTGCTCAACACGGAACCCGTTGAAGTGGAGACCACGATCAAGGTCAGCTTCAAGATGTAACAAGTTTTGTCCTGGGTGGCTGAAAGTCACAGCGAAAGTATGTCCCTGGAGCCTGGCGAGAGCATGTGGCGCGGGCGATACGCTCTCTCTGTTCGCCAATGGCCCCTGAGGGTGCAATCGGCAAATAAAGTTTCTTAAAAGATTCTTGAGGAGGAAAACTTAAACTCATGCTTTTCGCAAATCTCGCAACTCTTATGTTGGCAAAAGCGCACTTGGTGGCTTTCTGGCTGTTTCAGGAAAATGAAGCCGTTGGATGGGACCTGCTTTCGATGTGGCGGCAAATGGGCTGGCTGGCCCGTATCGTCGTTGTCGTGCTGCTGATCATGTCGGCCTGGTCCATTGGCGTCATGATCGACCGCTGGATCGCCTTCAACGCCGCCCGCAAACAGTCCCGCCTGTTCGCTCCCGCCGTTGCCGGAGCGCTCCGTGAAGGCAAGCTGGATGAAGCCATCCGCGTGGCCGAGCGCAACAAGAAGAGCCATCTGGCCAAAGTCGTCACGGCTGGCCTGCAGGAATTTAAAGCCCACGGCGAATCCACTGAGATTCCTGGCGAACAGATTGAAGCCAGCAAGCGTGCGTTGGAGAGAGCGGAAGCGATCGTTCACTCCGAACTGAAACGCGGCTTGGGCGGTCTGGCTACCATCGGTTCCACGGCGCCGTTCGTCGGCCTGTTCGGAACGGTAATCGGAATTTTGAACGCTTTTAGAAAAATGTCCGAGGCGAAGGGCGCCACCGGTATCGGCGTCGTCGCCGGCGGTATTTCTGAAGCCCTGGTGACCACCGCTCTGGGATTGTTCGTAGCCATCCCGGCCGTCATGATGTTCAACTATTTCACCGGCAAAGTGGAAGCTTTTGACGTGGAAATGGACAACTCATCCAGCGAACTGGTTGACTATTTCCTGAAGCGCAGCAGCGCGCGGCGGTAATACCGGGAGAGTTTTCATGGCAATTAATGTTCGCGACGAAGGCAAGAAGGTCAACTCCAACATCAACGTCACCCCCATGGTGGACGTGATGCTGGTGCTGTTGATCATCTTCATGGTGATTACGCCGATGCTGCAGAGAACCATCACTGTGGAATTGGCGAAAACCACCAACCCCCTGCCAATGCCGGATGCCGACCACGAAGATGCGTTGCTGGTGGCCGTACAAAAAGACGGTACCATCTTCCTGGACACCTCCAAGATCAGTTCTGAAGAGCTGACCAATAAACTCAAAGACCGCCTGGCCAACAGAGCCGATAAAAAAGTCTTTGTGAAAGCCGATGCCCGCGCCCACTACAAAGCCGTGGTGGATGTTGTGGACAACGTTCGTTCCGCCGGCGTGAGTGATCTTGGCCTTCTTACGGAACAGAAACGATAGTGAATGCGAGTGGCGCCCATGTCCGCGGAGGGCACGGGCGTCAACCGTGGTTTTAACCCGCAAGCTTTAATAAGAGGAAATTCCTTATGGCAATGGCAACTGGAGGCCCGGGAGGACAAAATGCCGACATCAACGTTACACCGTTGATCGACGTTCTCCTGGTGCTTCTGATTATCTTCATGGTCATCACGCCGCTGGTACCCCAGGGGTTGGACGCGCTGGTTCCGCAGCCGCCACCTCCAAACACGCCACCTTCGCCCACCGACCGAACCGTTGTCGTTCAGGTGATTGATGCCGCCGGCGGCAAGCCCAAACTTAAGATCAACCAGGACGATGTTTCCTGGGACGATCTGGGGACACGGCTGACGGACATTTTCAAAACGCGCGCGGAACGTATTTTGTTCGTCAAAGGTGACCCGGACGTTGAATTCCAGTATGTGGCCACAGTGATCGATACGGCCCATGGCACGCAGGTAGTGGACAAGATTGGTTTGATTACGGCCAAGATCGAAGCCGGCCAGTAGTCGTTTTGACCTCCTCAGCGCGGGGCACGCGTAAGCGCGGCCCCGTTGCACTGTCCTAGATACAAACAAAACAGATCCCCAACTCCGGCAAGGAGACGCGAAACATGAACCGAGCTGCACGACTGGTGACAGTACTCGCCGTCGCGGCTGCGCTGTTGACCACGGCGGGCTGCAATAAACTCAAGGCGCGCGACCAGCTCAACAAGGGCATTCAGTCCTACAAGAGCGCGAACTATGAATCGGCCATCAATCACTTCCAGGAAGCCGTCCGTTTGGACGCTGATCTGAAAGTGGCCAAGCTGTATTTGGCCACGGCGTATGCCCAGCAGTATGTTCCCGGCGTGGATTCGCCGGAAAACGCGAGCAACGCCAAAATGGCGATCGACGAATACAACAACGTCCTGAAAAATGATCCCCAGAACCTGAACAGCATCAAGGGAATTGGCTACCTCTACATGAACATGAAGAAGTGGGAGGATGCCCGGACGTACTACAAAAAAGCCATCGCCATGGACCCCAACGACGCCGACCTGTATTACTCCATCGGGTTCATTGACTGGTCCCAGTCCTATAAAGACGCGGCTGAGATCAAGGCGGCTGCCGGTATGCAGGTGGAAACCGAGCTGAAGGGCAAAGGCTCGCAGAAAATCTGCGACCAGATCAAAGCCAGAGATGGCGAAGCCATTGAAGAAGGCATGAAAATGCTTCAGACCGCAATTGACAAGCGCTCGGACAACGACGCTGCCATGGCGTATCTGAACCTTCTTTATCGCCGCAAAGCCAACGACATTACCTGCGATGACGCCCAGGCGCGCGCGGACTACGTGAAGGCGGCAAACG
>JANXPR010000222.1 GCA_025357215.1 Acidobacteriaceae bacterium
TTTCTGGTCCCCTGCGGGACCACCGGCGAAACGCCCACGCTGAGCAAGGAAGAATGGCTGCGCGTCATCGATATCACCATTGAAGTGGGTAACGGGCGCGTGCCGATCGTGGCTGGAGCCACGTCCAACGACACGGCGGACGCCGTGGCCAAAGCCAAGGAGTTGGACAAGCGCAAAGGCGTGGACGCGATCCTGACAGCGTCTCCGTACTACAACAAGCCCACGCAGGAAGGCCAGTACCAGCACTTCAGGGCCATTGCGGAAGCGGTGGACAAACCGCTGGTGCTGTACAACGTCCCGGGACGCAGCGCGGCCAACATTGAGCCGGCCACGCTCGGCCGTCTGGCCAAAATTCCGAATATCATCGCGGTAAAGGAAGCCAGCGGCAACATCAGCCAGATTGCGGAAGTCTTCAATCACGTGCCAGACAGTTTTCTGGTCTTCTCCGGTGACGACGCTATTACGCTGCCGGTGATTTCTCTCGGCGGCGTGGGCATCATCTCCGTGGCTTCCAACGAGATCCCCAAAGAGATGTCTGACCTGACGCAGGCAGCGCTCAACAACGACTGGACAACGGCCCGGCAAATTCAGCGCAAATTCCTTCCGCTGATGCAGGCCAACTTTCTGGAATCCAATCCCATGCCGGTAAAAACGGTTTTGGCCATGATGGGACGCATTGAAGAAGTCTTCCGTCTGCCCATGGTCCCGGTGAAGCGTGAGACCCGCAACAAGCTGCAACAGATCGCGGCGGAAGTCGGATTGCTTGACGCGGTCGGTGCTTCGGTTTCTGACCTATAGTCCTCTACCCTGGCGGGCATCGCGATTACCAAGTGGTCTTGGTGGTTCCAGCCCTTGCGTACCCGCCGCATCCCGTAAAGAAGTGAGAAGATTTATTCAGGCGAATTAACCTAGAGGGGTTTGCCGGGACGAAACTTGCATGACTTCTAGGGGTTGTAACACCAAGGGCTTGTAATACCAGAGGCGGGGTTACTCCGTCCAAATTTCAGGCGGCAAATACATTACTAAATGCAGCGTCAAGGCATCTTAGTCAATGGGCCAGACGTTAATAAGCCAAGATCAGTGAACGAGCAAAAGTGACTCAGGAAAAGAGGTGGCATGTGAAATCCGCCCAAACTCGTACTTACATTTTCTCTCTGTTAGTGGTTGCAACAAGTTTGTTACTCACCGCGCCGTCATTTGCTGACGGTGACGATCCGCCGGGACGCGTGGCGCGACTCAGCCAGATCACCGGGAGCGTCTCATTTGAGCCCGCGGGCGAAGACCAGTGGAGCCAGGCGTCCTTGAATTATCCGCTGACCACGGGCGACCGCGTCTACACCGATCGCGACGGCCGCGCGGAACTGGAAACCGGCAACATTGCCATCCGAATTTCATCCAGCACTGATCTCACCGCCGCCACCATGAGTGACCAGCTGCTGCAACTAGGCCTGGCACAAGGCACGTTGCGCGTCCGCGTGTATGAAATGCAGGACGGTCACTCGGTGGAGATTGATACGGCCAACGTATCGCTCACTCTGCTGCGCGCGGGAAATTACCGCGTGGAGACTTATCCTGACGACAACACGACGTACGTCTACGTGATCAGCGGCGACCTGGAAGTAAGCGGCAACGGACTCTCGCAGACCGTGCACACCGGGCAGGCGCTGAAAATCACCGGCACGGACGACGTGGAGTCGGAATGGGTATCTCCGCCCCGCAGCGACGATTTTGACAACTGGTGCGCTGATCGCGATCACCGCTTCCAGGACTCCCGCTCACGGCAATATGTGAGCACGCACACTCCGGGCTACTCTGACCTGGATCAATACGGCCGCTGGGACCCCGATCCGGACTACGGTCAGGTTTGGTATCCAAGCACTGTTTCCGTCGGCTGGGCGCCATATCGTTACGGCCGCTGGGTGTGGATTGAACCATGGGGCTGGACCTGGGTGGCGGAAGAACCCTGGGGCTTTACGCCGTTCCATTACGGCCGCTGGGCATTTATCCGCTCGCGCTGGGGGTGGTGCCCGGGGCCGGTCGCGGTGCGTCCGGTGTACGCGCCGGCGCTGGTGGCCTTTGTGGGAGGACCACGCGCAGGCATCTCCGTATGGTTCCCGCTGGGACCACGCGATCCTTACTATCCGTGGTATCACCACAGTGACAACTATCTGCGCCAGGTGAACGTGACCAACGTTTCCGTGCGCAACGTTACGGTGATCAACAACTACATCAACGTGCGCAACGTGAAAGTGACCAACGTCCACTACGAATACCAGCGCATCGCGCCCACGGCCGTTTCCACGGACGCCATGCGCAATGCTCGGCCCGTGGGCCGGGAAATGGTGCGCCTGAATCCGGACGAAATTAACCGGTCCCGGGTTGTTAATCACCCGGAAGTTGCGCCGAACGTCCGCGCCATCCATGCCGGAGCGCCGGAAGTACGCCCGCCGGTGGTCCAGGACCGTCCGCGGTTTGAACAACGCAAGGCTGGTGGCGATAACCGGCCGGTGGTGAATAATCCGCCGCGCAATGAACCTGGAAACCTGACCGGCAACCAAGGCGGCAACAGAGACAATAGCTGGAACCGCAGCCGGGACAACCGTCCTGACACGCGCGGACAGAATCCGCCGCAAGGCCAGACCGACCGGGGGAACGTTCGCGTACCGATGATCGCGAATCCGCCGGCCCAGGGACAGCCCCTGCCGGGCAATGAACATCGTGTGCCCATGACGGGCAATCAAACGCCGGGCAGTCAACCGCAGGGCGGTAATCCGCGGGCCAACAATCCGCCGCCGGCGAATAATCCGCCCGCAAACACCGGC
>JANXPR010000237.1 GCA_025357215.1 Acidobacteriaceae bacterium
CATCTACTCGTTCTCTCGCGAGCACTGGCCTAAATCCAGCTCTTGTCAACGGTGATGTATCCGTTCATCGGAACGGGAGCATTGTCATCAAAGAAATCTCGAAAAAAGAAATCAAGCCATCGAAACCAGGGGCTAGAACTGGCCTGAAAGAGGCAATCCGCTCGATGAAGCTGCCGCACCATTTCACGGCTAACGATGTGTATGACGGTCTAACTGCTGCTGGGTTTCAATTCCCAGATCAGCAGGACGTAAAAGGGTCTATTCGCGATGCGCTTTTATCGTTGAGAATGTGCGAGAAACCAGAACTCAAAATCATTGTAAAAGGGAAATCCAATTCTCCGAACATTTATGAGTGGATAAGAAATGGAAACGGGCTGCTCATATGAGGCAGCCCGTTCTTGCGGGTGTTCCGGTCAAAGTCGTAAATCCAAATGACCGGATGGGAGGTGAGCATGATTCAAATGCTCATTCCGCTGATTGCAGGTGGTGGAACACCTGCGATCAGAGCTACGAGGGCTCCGTTTGCATTTCGGCGAACGGAGCCTTCAAGGCTCAACACCTTCCTATATAGTATAACCGATAAATATCGGATAACCGAATAATTTCGGAGTACCGTGTATGACAAGTGTAATAGCATGAAAAAGCAGCCCAAAAAGCCGTCAAAGGAAGTGCAACAAACGGGTTCATCACGTCCATTTACTCGTTCTGATTTCATGGCTTTAGTGAGACGTGCCGTTACTCCGCAAGCTCAGAAACCCGCTGCAAAATCGAAGTGAAGATCAGGTTCCCCCGCTCTCTCCGGTTGTACCGGAAGGCGTATTCGTTCAAATAGGATTGCAGGTACTTCCGCGAAACTTGATGATAGACCCCGCCGATCCCACGCTTCACTAGGCTCCAGAATCCCTCAATCGTATTCGTGTGAACATCTCCCATCACGTAGACGCCAGCAGAGTGATTGATGCGCCTATGCGCGTATCCTTGCTGATCTAACCCGTTATACGAATAGTATTCATCAGTGAAGATCGTGGACTCAGGCAACACTTTCTCTTTCGCGATACCGTGTAAAGTCTTACGTGTCGCATCATCGGCAACGGTAGCAAACACTCTGCCCTTGCTGCCATCGCCCTTGCGCTCGACAACTCCGACAACACACGTTTTGTTAGTGTCGCTTGGGGATGGTCGACCACGCTTCGCGCCACGCTTACGCTTTGCGCCGAAGTAGCTCTCGTCCATCTCAACTGAGGAACCCTCCAGTTTCACATCCTCAGCTAAGAGAGTGCGAATCTGTTTGAACATGCGCCACGCTGTTTTGTACGTCACTCCCGTTTCACGCTGAATCTGTTTTGCAGAGATGCCGCAACGAGTAGACCCCATCAGGTACATGGCGTAAAACCAGAGACGGAGAGACGTAGTGCTCTTTTCAAAGATCGTACCTGCGAGCGGGTAAATGTGATTGCCGCAATGGTCGCAAGCAAAAGCCGTTCGACGGCTCACCCTGTGATGCTTCCGATCAACTCCGCACTTTTCGCAATGGGTGATGCCGTTCGGCCAACGCTGCTCTTTGATGTGATCGAGGCAGACATCATCATTCGGAAAGTCGCTGTTGAAGTTCTCGACCGTGTACCGCAGTTCCTTCGGGATTGTCTGTCTCCGGTTCATGCATCCAGAGTACCCGATGGCTTACTTGTTGTCAAGGGATAATTACCATTGCCAATTGCTATTGCTCGCTTTATCCCGGCGGCCACGTCATAGGCCTTCCACCCAGCAAATGTAAATGCAGATGGAACACAGTCTGCCCTGAGTCCGGACCAACGTTGTACACCGTGCGGTACCCGCGTTCCAGACCACGTTCGCGCGCAATCTTCGCCGCAACCAGGTTGCAGTACCCGATGATCTCCGCATCGGCGTCCGTGGCCTCCTTAATATCCACAATGTGTCTCTTGGGGATGATCAGCACATGCGTCGGCGCTTGTGGATTGATGTCTTCAAAGGCGTACACGCGGTCGTCCTCGTAAATTTTTTTGGACGGAATCTTGCCGTCAATGATCTTGCAGAAGAGGCAGTCGGTCATAACGAAGAAAATGGTAGCAGAAAACAATACAGTCAATGCACCCGGCTCAATCAAAGGCGAGGAGGCTCTGCACTTCTTTGGGGAGTGATCGAACGGCTTTGCGATGTGCTCGAACCATTAGAGCTGGAGCCTCCCCATGGTCCGATGCGTGGATCATGTAATACATAACCTTATTGCCTTTTTCTTTATCGAAGATTGGATATGCAGCAGCATAGCGGTAGCCAAGTTCGTTCTCAAACCGTTTGCGAACTAACTCCGCAATATCCCAGGCACCTTTCGCAGGCA
>JANXPR010000256.1 GCA_025357215.1 Acidobacteriaceae bacterium
GGTCCATTCCCACACGTCGCCCAGCATCTGCTGCAAGCCCTGGCCCAAGGCCGACAGCGGATGCAGCGCGCCTTCGTTGAACACTACGCCATCGTGGATTGCGTTCTCCTGGAAAGTTCCGGGACGCGTGTTGAACGCCGCAGCGATTTCCCATTCCTGTTCCGTGGGCAACCGGCCGCCGGCCCAGCGGGCATAAGCGTCGGCTTCAAAATAACTAATGTGGCAGACGGGTTCATCTTCACTTAGCGCCACGGGACGCATGAGCCCGACGCGGAAATTCCACCAAGAGCCGTCTTCACGCTGTTCCCAATAGAGTGGCGCGCGCCAGCCTTGCGTGCCTACGGTGTCCCAACCGTCAGACAGCCAGAGTTCAGGACGGCGATAACCATTATCGGCGATGAAGGCCAGGTATTCGCCGTTGGTCACCAAACGCGAAGCGAGTTGGAAAGGCTGCACGTACACGTTGTGCGCTGGACACTCGTTATCAAAAGAAAATCCGGCGCTTTCATGGCCGATGGAATAAACACCGCCTTCTACTTCAGTCCATTGGAGCGGAGCATTGGCTGCCGGCGACGACGAGCTTGCAGACTTATCAAACTCCGGACGCAGAGGTGACGACCACAGCGCATGCTTGATGTCCGTAAGGATCAGCTCCTGGTGCTGCTGCTCATGGTTCAAGCCGAGTTCCAAAAGCACCAAAGCTTCTTCGGCTTCTTGACCCGCCACGCTAAATTCTTGAGCGTCGAGGGCGCGGAGCATTTCCGCGTCAACATGCTGGCGATAGTCTCGAACCTCCTGCAGCGAAGGCCGCGACACGAGGCCGCGGTTTCCGCGGAAGGGATGACTGCCCAACTGCTTGTAGTAAGAATTGAAGAGATATTTGAAACGCGGGTCAAACGGCCGGTAGGAACTCGCGAACTTCTCAAGGATGAAAGTTTCAAAGAACCAGGTGGTGTGCGCCAAGTGCCACTTTACGGGGCTGGCGTCCGGCATGGACTGCAACATCTGGTCTTCTTCAGACAGCCCGGCGGTGAGGGCCACCGTGGTGTCGCGAATGCTCTTGAATCGCTGGCGTAACTGTTCCAGGTTAAATGCTCTTGTTGCCGTACTTGCAGCCATGAATCACTCCTGCTGTAAGGATTGCCTTGCACCGGCAAAATGCTCGCCAGCCGGGCGAGAGTTACGACGCGGTTTCTTTAGATGCTCCGGGCCCGCTGGGGGTTCGGTTTAAATTTCCGGGGATTTTGTCCACCCACAAAGGCAGATATTAAAGATAAGAACTTGCTCCCCGGCTGGCAGATCAAAACACCGACAGCTTAATTTAAAAACAGGCGACTATTTTCGCTCGTTCTGCGGTAAAAGTCGCGCTGATTTTTTAATACGTCGCGAAAGGCTGCCTGAGCGTGAGAAAAAAAGCAGGTCGAGTAGAATGCCAATCCGCGCGAGATGTATTGAAGGGTTTGTATTATTTACAAAAAAAGGCCAGAGCATGCAAGCTCTGGCCGGAGATTTGTTTCACCGGGCGCCGCCACTCTTTCAACATCGCGTTACCCGGTATGGGTTTCTAGGTTAGTGGATATCGATCGTCAACTGGTTCCCTTGTCTTTCATTGGTGTCCAATGAATGTTCCGTTGATGTCCAGGTTATCAAGCACGGCGAAACCACCTGAGCGCACAGTGTTAGCCGCAGTGCTCTGCTCCAGAACAATGCGAATCGTGCTGACGCTGCTGCCGGGAGCGATGGGCGGAAATGCCTGCTCAGGATCGGTCACGTCAAAACGTAAACGGGTCCATCCCGCGGCGGGCGCGGGTTGTGCGGCGCCTTTAGCGCAGCCACCCACGGTATGAGCAACTCCATCCGCTGTCTGTACTACAAAACGCGGCGCGGTTGCCGTGCATGTGCTGCCATCGCGGATGTCATAACCCATTTCCACCAGAGAAATCCCTTCGGTGTGAGTGATCGTTGCGCCTGCCGAGGCCAGCGGTTTCATGGGAACCATAGCGCTCCGGCGCGCGGGACTTTCATCCGCAGCCAAGTCTGTAGCGTCCAACGCGCTGTTCACCGAAAGCACCAGGCCCTCCGCGCCGGGATCCCTGGCGTCAAGTGTGGGCAGACCCACGCCTTGTATCCATTGGGCTGAAGGCGTGCCGTTTACTCCCATGCTTACCTGATGGGGGTTGACATGCCACTTGTCGTCACCGCCTTCTGAATCGTTCACCACGACCAGCAAGACGGAAATGTTGAGCGGGCTTCCTCCGGAAGGCGTGACCTGTACCTGACCGGTGTACTTGCCCTGCGCCAAGGCGGAGGGATTCACCGAAATACTGATGGCGCCCGGCGTAGAGCCCCCGGACGGAGATACCGAAAGCCAATCAGCGCCGAATGTGGCCGCCGTAAAGTTCACTGGGCCGCCTGAGCTCCTTACTCTGATGTTTCGAGTTGACGGCTGGCCTTCACCTCGCTCCCAGAAGAAAGCAATGTTGGTGGTGGAAAGGCGAATCGTGCCGGCCGTCCCGCCGCTGACCACCAACGTTACGGGGACCACCTGAGGTGAGTTGGAAGCACCCGCGGAGGTAATGCTGATTGATCCGTTGTACGTGCCAGTTGCAAGGCCCGTGGGATTGGCTGTGATGTACAGCGTGCCGTGGGTTGTGCCGTTGGGCGGAGTCACAGTAAGCCAATTGCCACCCGCGGCGGTTGCTGAGAAATTGAAAGCCACTCCCGTGCTATGAACGCTAATCGCCTCCGTGCCGGGATTCGAATCGCCCATCTGGTAACTGAAGGACACTGCACCAGGCTCCACCACGATGGATGGCTTCAGCGACGGAGTCGGTGTTGGCGTCGGGGTCGGGGTTGGGGTTGGCGATGGCCGAGGTGTTGGCGTTGGCGTTGGAGTCGGAGTTGGTGTCGGTGTCGGTGTCGGTGTTGGAGTTGGCGTTGGCGTTGGTGTTGGAGTTGGTGTCGGTGTTGGAGTTGGTGTTGGCGTCGGTGTTGGAGTTGGAGTTGGTGTCGGTGTCGGTGTTGGAGTTGGAGTTGGTGTCGGTGTCGGTGTTGGAGTTGGTGTCGGTGTTGGAGTTGGTGTTGGAGTTGGTGTCGGTGTTGGAGTTGGTGTCGGTGTTGGAGTTGGCGTCGGTGTTGGAGTTGGAGTTGGAGTTGGAGTCGGTGACGGCGTGGCTGCCGTGACCGTGATCGCCAACATTTGCGAGTCAACTTCACCGTTTCCGGTTCCCGTCCCGGCCACAGCCGACAGGCCTGCGCCGTACATACTCACGGTGGTATTACTGGTTACCGTGGGCGCCTTGTAACTAAAGTTCCAGGCCACGTTGCCATTGGCATCCACCAGTTTGGGTTTGCTGTGCGTGATCTCGCTGCTCAAGAGCTTGGTGTTGACGGAATCCAACACGGCAAGAACACCGGCGGTGATCGCCACATCCATACCGCCTTCTGAGGATTGGCCTCCGCTGATGGTGAGCGTATAGGTGTTGGTTGAACCGGAAGTCACGGACGCAGGGCCGGTGATGGTGACCATGGGTGCTGTGCCTCCGCCATGGCATTGACTACAAAGCGGGCCGGTCTTGCCGGAGTATCCGGAAATTCCGTTTGGATAAGCCTGAGCTAAAGGAGAAAAGTAAAAAGCGCAAAGAACTATAAGAGCGATCACCATTAAACGTTGAAGCGAATTGTTTCTCATTGCATACCTCATAAGAAAATCTTCTCGTGCCACACGCGGGCAGCGCGCCTCGGGTGGAGACGAAGTGGCTAACTTAAAATGAGGGCCTATTGGGCGGCAGCGCGGCGACGGGAGCAGGGCCAGAACTGGTGAACTTGGGTCCGCACTGCCAAATTGTTCCGTTGATTGTGCAATAGAATGCACTGCGGGCAATGTGATGCGACTCACCGAGTGATGTGAGTGCGGTCACGTTGAAGGTCAGCAACCTTTGGATGGGCCGTGATCAGCGGACGTACATTGGCCCCAAGGCCGGCAGAGGATTAAGTTGAAGATTATGCCGACGCAAGAGCCCCGTGTCTGGTGGAAACCACGCGCAGCTGGACTTCTGACGGCAAATTGATTTGAAATATTTATTCGTCGCGATGCACAGTAGCGGGAGAAAACGCCGGCAGACAGATTGCGATATATTCCGTGGCTTCGTCCGGCGTGGAGTACTGTATCCACTCGCCGGGATGAGCGACCACGGCTTGTCCGGCGACAACATCAAAGCTTCCCTGCTGGTGGCGAACGCGCAAACGTCCGCGCAGAACGATTGTGAACTCTTCAAACTCCGGCGTCTGGCCGGGCTCTTCCCATCCCTGTGGGCTGTGCATGTGAGCCACACTGAGACGGCCCTCTTTGTTGTTCAGATGTCCAACATATTCGTCAATCAGCTTGGGCAGGTTGCCGGCAGCGGTCACGCGGGTGGGAGCGGCGATCAAAGTAGGCATGTTTGCAGACGATCTCCGAACCTGTAAGGTAACATAACTGGTTTTGAAATTCAGAGGGCTTGTCCGCTGCGAAATGCGGCGCCGGGAGAACTTCATGAAGATGGCCAGCACGAAAAAGTTTTGCGGAATGGAAATAGCGGCAAGCATTTGTCTGTTTTGCGGAATGGCGGCGACCGTCCAAACAGCTTCTGCTCAAATAACCCTGAATGAACGCTTGCAGGTAGACGCCAGCGATGCTCCGCGCAACATCATGCATTCTTCAGTGACGATTCCGGTCACGCCCGGGCCGTTCACGCTCGTCTATCCGAAATGGATTCCTGGCAATCACCGCCCAACGGGCCCAATCCACAATTTAACAGGCCTGCACATTCGATCTGGCAACGACAAGGCCAGCGGCGAAGATCTGGCTTGGCAACGCGACTTCGAAGATATGTACGCTTTTCATATTCAGGTCCCAGCCGGCGTGAAGGAAGTAACCGCGACCTTTGACACCATTACATACAACGGCGAGCGGTCGTTGTCATCCAGCAAAGTCATGGACCTGTTGTGGAACCAGGTTGTGCTTTATCCCAAAGACACGGCGAGTGACGCGGTGCAGGTGACGGCGTCCATACGTTTGCCGGAGGGATGGAAGTTTGGGACGGCGCTTCCAGTGAAACATCAGTCGGGAAGCTCGGCGGATTTTGACACTGTGAGTCTGACGAAACTGGTGGATTCTCCGCTGATTGCCGGGCTTTACTACCGGCAGATCGCGCTCACCCCTGCCGGAGAAACTCCGGCGCACGTGATTGACATGGTGGGCGAGAGCCAGGAATCAATCGCCATCACCGACAAAGACCTGGCCAGCTATAAACAACTGGTGGTGGAAACCGGAAAAGTGTTTGGCTCACGCCATTACGAGCAATACCACTTCCTGTGGACTCTGAGCGATCAGACCGCGCATCACGGACTGGAACACCACGAATCCAGCGACAACGGAACGGGCGAAGATGTTTTCAATGACAACAACGCACACAATCTTGAGGCCGACCTGTTACCGCACGAGTTCGTGCATTCCTGGAACGGCAAATACCGGCGCCCCGCGGGGCTGGTAACGCCAAACTATCAGCTACCCATGCATGGCGACTTGCTGTGGGTATATGAGGGACTGACGGATTATCTGGGAGGCATTCTGGCGGCGCGCGTTGGGCTGCGAACGTCCGAACAATTCCGTGAACACCTGGCGTTCACCGCGGCAGAGCTTGACCATCGCGCGGGACGCACGTGGCGTCCGCTGCAGGACACAGCAACGTCAGTGCAAATTGTTTTTGGCGCCGCTTCGCAGTGGACCAGCTGGCGGCGTTCGGCGGACTACTATCCCGAAGGCGATCTACTTTGGCTGGAAGTGGACACGACCATCCGGCGCCAGACAAACGGGCAGAAATCACTCAACGACTTCTGCAAGATTTTTCACGGCGGTCCGGGCGGACATGTGGCCGTTGTGCCGTACAACTTCCAGGATGTAGTGGCCGCGCTGAATCAAGTCACGCCCTATGACTGGGCGAAACTGTTGCGCGAAAGGCTGGACTCCAAGTCCGCGCATGCTCCGCTGGGCGGCATTGAAAACGGCGGCTGGAAGCTGATCTACAACGCCGAGAAAAACGCCACCATGGAAGCCGAAGAAAAAACCGGTGACATTCTGGATCTGCGTTTCTCCATGGGCATGCTGGTCACCAAAACGGGCGACGTGCGGGACGTGATTCCGGGATCTCCGGCGTACCAAGCCGGACTGGGCCCTGGCATGAAAGTAATGGCGGTGAACGAACGCAAGTGGTCCAAGGACGTGATGCGTGCGGCGCTTGCCGCAGCCATGGCAAACCACAAAGCTATCGCCATTCTGGCGGAAAACGGCGAGTATTTTTCGACCTTCCAGGTGAACTATGACGGCGGGGAAAAGTTTCCGCACCTGGTCCGCGATGAGAGCAAGAAGGATGTGCTGAGTACGATTGCCAGTCCGACACCTTAAGCCTGTACTCTTTGGCCGGTTCGCTTGGTCATCTCGGCGGTGCGTTCGAGTTTGTCCCAGGCGAACGGCTTGCCGTCCACGGCGCGTTTGATGGTCTTAAAAAGCACGGCGGAGAAGAGCTGACGGTAAGAGAACCGTTGCGCCCACAGATGCAAAAGCAACTGGAACTCTTCACCCTGGCCTTTTTCGCGACGCTCCAGTAGGAACGCGAGCGACGACGCCACGAAATCAATCAACAGGAATAAAACAAAGTAAAGCACCAGGCGCTCAAAGCTTCTGGGGTCGGTGCTTTCCGGATGGAAGTAGCGCTTCAATAAATACTCGACAGTGCCCAGGACGAAAATCAGGTCAATAAACGGCGAGAGCAACGGCAAAACAATTTGAAACACAACAATGTTGGGCAGGGCGATCCAGCCGAGCCGGCTGCGGCGACGGATCGATTTGCCGTGCTTCCAAGTAGCCTGAAGAATTCCAAATGACCAGCGGAAACGCTGGCGCATGAGGCCGCCGGCGGTAGTAGGCGCTTCCGTGAACGCGAGCGCTCGATCTTCATTCACCACACGCAGCCCGCGTTCCAGCAGGGACATGGTGAGATCGGCGTCTTCCGCCACGGTATCCGTGTGATAGCCTCCGGACTCGCGCACGGCCGACGTGCGCCAGGCGCCAATCGCTCCGGGCACCACGCTTACCGCACTGAAAACATTCATCGCGCGACGTTCAAAGTTCTGGCTGGTGATGTATTCCAGGGCCTGCCAGCGCGTCCAAAGATTCACGCGGTTGCCTACTTTGGCGTTGCCGGCCACCGCGCCAATCGTGGGATCAGCAAAATGCGGAACTAGACGCGAGATCGCCGTGCGGGCGATGACCGTATCGGCATCAATGCCGACATAAATTTCATCGGTGATGAACTGCAGCGCGTGATTGAGCGCTTCTGCCTTACCGGCGTTGGCCTTGGTCAGCAACATCACGCGGCCTTCCGCAATCTCCTGGCTGAACTTTTCCCGGACCACGGCCGAGGTATTGTCGGAAGAACCATCATCCACCACGATGGTGTGCAGGTTGGGGTAGTCCGACGCAAGGACGGACCGCACCGTGTTCTCGATGACCTTTTCTTCGTTGTACGCCGGCACGATCACCGTGACGTTAGGCAGGTAGCCGGGCAGGTCCGGCGGCTCCTTGCCGAACAGACGGTCGTAGGTAGCCAGCGCTCCAATCGCGATGAGACGGCCACTCATCAAAATATCGCCGATGATGAAAACGCCAATAATGAAAAATTGCAGGATGGTGAGCAGAGTAAACGACGCATCATCGAGGCGTGCAGCCCAGATTTCATTCGCCGCCAGCTGAGGCATCACGTCAGCCCGCGTTTTGCCGATCAGCTCTTCCACGGACACGATCTTGAATCCTTTGGCGCGCAAACCGTCAATCAGCAATGGCAGGGCCTTGACGGTTGCTTCACGATCACCACCACCATCATGCAAAAGAATAATGTTGCCGCAGACGGGTGGCGACTGTGTTTTGCAGGCGCTGGTGGCGAAACGCGAAGACTGGTCCAGTACGGCCCGAACAATTTGGTCCGCCGTGCGCCCCACTTGCCAATCGTTCGGGTCAATCTTTGAGCCTACTGTGATGTAGCCAAGGTTCTGGACTTGCTCAATGGGACGCACCTGGTCTGAAACGTCAGGCTCCTGATCAATGGCATAGGGCGGACGGAAGAAAAGCGGCTTCACACCCAGCTTGCTGGCAAACAATTTTTCCGTCAGATTCAACTCCACGCCCATATAACGGCGCGAAACTTCACTGATGTCAGGATGGGTAAAGGTGTGGTTGCCAATGCCGTGGCCTTCGCGGTAAATGCGTTTGGCAAGTCCGGAAAATTGCTGGGCCTGGAGGCCGATAAGAAAAAAAGTGGCCTTGACCTGCTTTTCCTTGAGCACATCCAAAATCCGCGGAGTAAAGGTGGGATCGGGGCCGTCGTCAAAAGTAAGGGCCACCTGTTTTTCCTGCGCGCCAAACTGGTCCAGTTGATACGGCTCGGGCAGAACGGTCATCTCTTCCGAGTCGATGAGATGTGTATCATCGTCCAAGGTGACGTCACGCTGGCCAGGACGCGGCTGATGATTCACATAAAGAACGTCGCCAAAGCCTTCGCGGTCCACATCAACGCCAGCAGGCACGATAGCGAGTTTTTGCGCAGCGCCTTTTTCCGACGGACTGTCCCAAATGGACCAGATCGAGCGGTCTTCTGATCCCAGCCGCCATAGGGCAAATGTGCGCAACCCGAGCTGGCGCGCGGCACGCATCTGGTTGAAGGCCGTGACGGCATCAAGAAACCAGACTTGGTGTTCCACGCCGTCATCGGTATACGCGAAATGCGGATTCAGCGAGTCAGAGTGCAGATCGATGTGGGCGTCTGACTCGCGAGCATGCAGCCATGCGTCCTGCACATTGTTGTTGCCCACGCTGAGCACGCGCTTCTTGCCTTTGGTGGACATGGCCCAGTCATATCCGTAATTGCCAATGGCACAGATGATTTTATTTTTTGGAATATCCTTGAGGGCCTGCTTGATGTTGTCAACGAACCAATCCTGTGACGCGACCGGACCGGGAGCGCTGGTGGTCTGGTGCTCGTCATAATTCATGATGACCAGGCCGTCCGCGCTTTCTGCAAGGCGCTTGTAGTCGTAATCGTTGTCAGAGACCGGAACGTTGACGTAAAGCTTGAGACCGCGGGCGTGCAGGTCCTGGCCCAATTCGTCGATTAAGGCACGATAGCCGGGCTGGGCGTTGACGGGAATTTCTTCAAAATCGATTGCCGCGCCCTTGAATCGGTCACTGGCAAGAAACTGCAGGAGCTGTGCGCGGAAGTTGGCGCGCCCTTGGGCGTTGTTCAGAAAGTCGCCGATGTTGTTCAGCCACTGGCGGGCCGCGGGGTCAAAATTATTGATGAGCGGGAAAACTTCAAGCTCGGCCTTTTCTCCCTTGAGAAAGGGCATGACCTTGTCGTCCACGGGATGGATTTTGCCATCGGAGACGACGGGGAAAACCCGGTTGTTTTCATCCACGCCCTGGATGTTGCCTTCCGCACTGAGCACGTGCAGCCATTCAGGAAACAACAAGTCAATCTGCGGATAATATTCCTTGAGGGAAACCAGGCTGGCCGCGTCCCACATAACGTAATACGCCGCGCGGACGCCTTCATCATTGTTCAATTCAATTTCGGAAGCCAGCGATTGCGTTTTGCGATGAGTCCCCTTGGCTTTGGTCTTCTTCTTGTGTTCCGGCTCTTTCAGTGCGCGCATATTGTGCTTTTGCGCGGACAAGGAAAGCGGCGGCAACGGTTCATTACGGAAAAAGATGCTGACCAGGAAAAACACGACCAGGCCGGTGATGGCCAGACCGAGGACGTCAAACAACCTGCGTAAGCGCCCCCAACGCTTGCGCTGCGGATCGTAAAAAACCTGTTTTGCCATGATGGGTACTGTTGCTTTCAATCGTAAGCCGATGCAGCCGCGCGGTCAATTCTGCGTTGGCCTTAGGTGTAGCTGTTGAGCCGTGCGTTTGCGGTCCGCGCGGTTGGCTTTACTGTTGAATGCGTCGCGGGCCGCCGTTACACTCGTCTTTCGTCTTCCCTCTTCCACATGAGAGCGCTACTTGAACTGATTCGGCGGAACAAACGGTTCTTCTTTATCGCCACAGCCGCGGCCCTGGCGTTGCGCCTGTTTTTCGTCTGGGCATTTCCTTACGTCGCGGGAGATTCGTTCATCTACGGCGATATCGCCAAGCAATGGCTGAACCACGGCGTGTTTGGCTTGCTGGATGCCAACGGCGTGCATCCCACGATGATCCGTTTGCCGGGATATCCGGCCTTTCTCGCGGTAGTCTTTTCTATCTTTGGCAAGGAACATTACACCGCGGTGATGGTCGTGCAGGCCTTCATTGATACCAACACCTGCCTAGTGATCGCCGGACTGGCGCTGGAATTGATGAACGCGCGCGCTTGTAAAGCGGCCTATCTGCTAGCGGCGCTGTGCCCTTTCACGGCAAACTATGCGGCTACACCGCTTTCAGAAACGCTGGCCATTGCTTGTGCCGCGCACGCGCTTTACTACGGCGTGCGGGGAATCCACGCGCTGGAGGCCGGCGAGCCTGGCGTGCGCATGTGGTTCCTGGCCGCGATTTGGACCGGGCTGGGAATGCTCGTGCGTCCGGATGGAGCATTGATACTGGCAGCGCTGGGATTGGCAGCATGCATTTTGTTGACGTATGCGCCGAAAAAGAACCTGGTGGCAGCGGCCGGAGTGCTGCTGGCCTTCGTGAGCCTGGCGCCGCTGGCGCCGTGGACCGTCCGCAACTGGCGCGTGTTCCATGTGTTCCAACCCTTGGCACCGCGTTACGCCAACGATCCGGGAGAATTTGTGGCCAGAGGCTTCAACCACTGGACCAAAACATGGATCGTGGAATATACATCCGTGGCCGAAATCTACTGGCGCGATGAAGGCGAAGCGATTGACGCAGGACAATTACCGCAACGCGCGTTTGACTCGCGCACGGAATACGAGCAGACGCTACAGTTGATTGAACGGCACAACCAGCAACTGACGATTGATCCGGAACTCGACGCTGAGTTCCAAAGACTGGCCGCCAACCGCGTGAATTACAACCCGTTCCGCTACTTCATGTGGCTGCCTACGCTGCGCATCGCGGACATGTGGCTGCGTCCACGGACGGAATTGCTGCCGGTGGAAAATCGTTGGTGGGAATTTTCACAACATCGCCAGGAAAGCGCTTTTGCGTTTGCCTGGGCGGCGTTGAATCTCTTTTTCATTTTGGCGGCCTTGCAAGGATGGCGACGAAACAAGATGGGCATGGCGGGCTTCATGGTGGTGAGCTTCGTCCTGCTGCGGTCAGTATTTTTGGGGACGCTGGAGAATCCTGAACCCCGGTATGTGTTGGAATGCTTCCCGGCGGCACTGGCGTTGGCCGGCGGGGCTTTCGTCTCAAGTACGTTAATGAGCGCATCAAAAAGTCGCAATGGCGCGACGCGCACTGTCGGCGAACAACCTTCTTAGAATTTCATTTTCAAGAAAATCAACGCAAATAAAAACCCGCCGGATTGCTCCGGCGGGTCTGGTTAACTTGCAGGTTGCTGTTTAGAAGGTGACCTTACCACCGATGAACATTGTGCGCCCGTTGGCTGTGGTGACGGACGGGTTGGCGAAGTCTCCGCCAAAGAGGCCACGGCCCGCGAACTCAACGTTCGGAACGATGCTGGTGAAGTTGAAGTGGTTGAACGCGTTATTGAGAGTAGCGTGCATCTCGAACTTGGCGTGCTCACCCAGCTTCAAGGTCTTGAACACCGACAGGTTCGCAATGTTGGAAATGGCATCGCGCTGCGGGTTGCGCGGCGAATTGCCAAACGGCGTTCCAAACACCTGCTGAGCGGTGCGGGAGTTGATGATGAAACGAACATCGTTGTTCGTAATCGTGGTAAGTGTGTTGTTGTTCAGCGCGTTCAAGCTGACCAGAGTGGTCGCGGGCAGGCCACAGAGAGCAGTTTTGGTCGCGGCTAAAGTCAAGCCCCCGAAGAAGCCGGCGAGCGTGCAACCATCGGCGGCGAAGACGCCAATGGTGTTTGCCGGAGCGTTCTTGCTTCCGTAGAAGAGGCGGGCGCTGTCACCGACGAATGCGTTGACAAAGCCGGAGTCATACACGTTGCCGAACGGTGAGTTGGCCGATTCGCCGCTCTGGACCGGTGTGTAGCCCTGACCGGAGGCCAGGAGGTAGTCAGCGGAAACAGCCCATCCACCCAGGACGTGCCCCATCCAACCGTGCTGCTCCTTGAAAAAGGGCAGCTGTTCAGTGAACTGGACGCTCCACACTTGCGGGATGTCCAGGCCAGAGATGGATTTTTCGGCTCCGCCGGTCTGGAACGGGTTCTGCGCGGCGAACAAGGTGTTGCCGGCAGTGCCCGTGGCGAAGATCTCGCTCACGTTGTCAAGGTTCTTGCTGAACGTGTAGCCGGAACGGATGAACAACTGCTTGAACAGGTTGGAAGCGCGGAACTCAACCTGCACGCCCTGGTAGTCAGAGAAACCGCCGTTATTGCGGGTACGGACGACGCCGAATCCGCAGTTCAGACGGCCCAGATCACTACCAGCACCCGGACCTGACTGCGTTGAAGCACCGCAGGAAGGCGTGCCGGCGGGCAGCAATCCGGCTTGCAACTGCCCCGGGTTGGCTGCCGTGCCCACATAGGGGTTGCCGTCCACGGTCTGGAACAGGTTGGTGCCGTGGTTGCCTACGTAGCGCGCTTCAATCACCGAGTTCTTGCTGATTTCGCGCTCGATACCCAAGCTCCAGGTATGCACCTTGTCCGGACCGAAGTTCGGGGTGATCTGGGTTTCGTTCTGGGTACGCGGATCAAACGTGTTAGGTAACAGGGACGCAGCCAAGGCAGTCCGCACGTTGGGACCAGTGGGAACCAAGGGCAGCATGTTGGCATTCAGCCCGGTGGTAATCGTCTGCAGGAAGGTCATCGGAGAAGATGACGACATGTTGACGAAGATGTTGTAATACGGCGGATCGTATAGCAGGCGATAACCGCCACGGATGACCGTTTTGCCGTGGCCGGTGAGGAAGCCACCCCACTGCGGCGAGTAAGCAAAGCCGGCACTGGGACCAATGCTGTTCATTACGCCCGAGATCTTGGGCGTGGTGCGAACATCCAGCGGGAGTGACTGCAGCCAGAAGGCCGTAGCCGGATTCGACTCACGCGGAGTGGTCAGGTTGTTGAACAGGTTGGAAGGTGTGCCGTAATAAGTCCAGGTCACGCCCAGGTTCAGGGTCAGGTTCGAGCCGATCTTCCAGTCATCACCGGCATACAGGAACGTATCGTACTCGCGGAAATCCAGCGACGGATTGCCATTGGCAACCTGCACGCGGTTCGGAGTGTAGGTGGTGAGGAAGCTGTTGAGGCTCGTAAAGCGGTACTGCCCATTGATGATGGGCAGGAAGATATTCGGTGAGCGCTGGTAAGAGAAGTTCGCGCCCGCTTTGAACGAGTGCTTGCCCCTTACGTAGCTCCAGTTGTCCTGTCCCTGCCAGGTGTTCACCAGGCGGGATTGGGGCAGGTTGGTGGCCGGACCGATGCTCAAAGCTCCACCAGCCTGGAACGAGATGTTGGTCAGGGCCTGGACCAGCTGGCCGGCTACGGGCTCAAATTGGTTGAAGCCGCCGCCGAATTCAACTCCCAGGCGGCTGAAGCCCACGCGGGCTTCGTTCACCATATGGGCGTTGAGGTTGCGGGTCCAGCTCAACAGGGCAGCCTGGCTCAGGGCAGGAACGTTGAAGAACCAGCCGGCAGCGCCGTTGTCACTGCTGTTGAAGCTATTGTTGCGGTTGAAGATGTAACGGCCCATGAAGTTATTGGATCCGCTCTGCAAATCCGCGCGGGTAATAAAGTCAAAACCGTGAGCCGGAGTGGGGACGACGCGAGTAACGCCACCCACTTGAACACCGTTGGGATCACTCGAGTTTGCAGCAACGCAGGTCCCGATGGTTGTGAAGGAAGTATTTCTGGGCGTTGGGTTGCCGCCGAAAGCGTACGGACCATACTTCTGCAGGATGGTGAATGCGCGGGGGTCAACACCGCAGGAACCGAGTTTCGCCAGGCCGGCAGGAGTGGGGCTCAGCGAAGTGCTGGTGAAGACGTTGCTGGCGGAGATGATCTGATTATCAAAGCCGCCGAAGATAAACATCTTGTTCTTGATCACCGGACCGCCGATGGAGCCGCCGGAGAATTCGTTGTTGCTGCGCGGCGGGCCAGTAAAGGGCGACGTGGTTCCAGGCTTATTGGTGTTGTGCTGCGTATTGCTCAGGGCGTTCAGGAAGGAGTTGTTCTCTACTCCGAACACGCTGCCGTGCCAGGCGTTGGTGCCTGATTTGGTGATGATGTTGACCACTGAGCCGGCGTTGCGGCCGTACTCCGGACCAAAGTTGTTGGTCACGATGACGTACTGGCTGACAAAATCAGTGTTGGAAAGGAACAGCCCAGGGCCGCCAACGCTGTTGTCATTGTTGTTCTGACCGTCAATTTCCTGGTCGTTGTTGCGGCCGCGCAGTCCGTTGCTGGAGAAGCCAACGCCGTTGGTGTTGGAGAAATTGTCACTGCGGGTGGCCGTCACGCCAGGCACAAACAGCGCCAGGCGGTCCAAACCTTCATTTTCCTGAATACCAGCAAAGGTGTTCAGAGCGGTATTGGACCAGGAACTGGTGATCTGGGATTCCGTGGGCGTAATGAGCGGGGTCTCGGCAGTCACTTCCACGATGGTGGACTTTTCGCCGATGGTCATCTTGATCGCACCCAAGCCGGCGTCGCGACCAGCTTCAACGATCACTCCACCCAGGTTGGCGGTCTTGAAACCCTGAGCAACAATCTGGACCGAGTAGGTGCCTACCGGAATAAGGTTCAACCGGAACAGACCTGAATTATCAGTGGTTGTGGTAAGAACCACACCCGTTTCAATATTTTTGGCTTTTACCTGGGCTCCGGCAACAACTGCTCCTGAAGGGTCGGCTACTTGGGCTGACATTGAGCCCTTAATAACCTGTCCCATTACCGGGATGCAGCTTGCAAGCACCAGGATTGAAGCGAAGAGAACTGCAAAGCAGCGCAGTTTTGCATTCATCCTTTTGTCTCCATTTGGTTGGTGAGTGGGCAGCACGAAGGGACCCGAATTCTGAATCCGAGAGACAACAGACGCCTAGAGATCCCCACTTCTTGCCTTGATGATTTGTTCGCAATCACATTACCAAGGTGATTGACCTTTCTTATCAAAAGTTTACAGATGATGAGGTAGGGCTATCTACTTAATTACATAGATCCATATAAAAAGCCTCCCACTTTTAGTATTAATATGCGGAAGTATATTTAAAATCAATAACATTGCATATTTTTGGTATGTACGTTCTTGACTATTCGAGATTAAGGTGATTTCTCGATTTTCCCTGCCAAAAAGCTTGGTTTTGCCACCTTCAAAGCTCTTTCACCGAACGCAAAATAGAACAAGGCTTGCGGGGAAATACGCGGCAGCGAACCAGCCCTGTCCTAGCAAAAACTGAACCCGCAAGGGGTGAGAATCGTTGTAGTGGGCCAACGGTTTTTGGCTTGGTTAGAACAGATATCCAAGCCCGAGGCCAAGGTCAGTCAGGGCGCCCAGTGAACGTAAATTCAACGGAACAGTTCTGCCGGGGCGTGTGACCACATGCCAGTAACGGGTAGCTCCCCGGGAAATACTTGACAAGCCGCAAGACGGGCTTAAAATACGGGAAATTCGCGAACTGGCGGGTAAAAAGGCCGCCTTGATCCGAAGATGAGTCATAGTCAGAATTCGCCAAGACCGAACCAACCTCCCGAAAAGACAGTCGTGGACAAGCTGTGCAGGCATCCGCGCGTGCGGGTTGTGGCCCGCGACGAAGACGCTGAATTTGTTGAATGCCAGGAATGTGGCGATGTTTTTGAAGCCAGCGAGTTCAAAGACATGGACATTGAAGAGAACATCAAGCCCGAGGATGTTTAGGTTCTCCCCGACAACTTTATCGCTCCCCCGAAGTCGGTCGACCTTGCCCCGGAACTCTGGAAGGGCAGCCCGCTTTAAAACGCAGCAGCGTGTTTGAGGGGCCGTTTTTTGGCCCGAATGACTTTGGCCCGCATGACTTTGGTACCAAGCCTCGACCATTTCCATCTTGCCCGCTGCCGATAGGTATTGGTAACTTGTTAGATACCTGCTCAGGGGCCAACTTACATGCCACTAACCGTATTAGTCGTGGACGACTCCATGCTGATTCGCCATACCGTTTGCCGCGTCCTTGAAGGCCGTGGCTTCGCGGTGGAATCCGCTACGAACGGCGTGGAAGCCCTGGAAATGCTCAGCAGCCTGCAGCCAGACCTGATTGTGACCGACCTTTTGATGCCCAAAATGGACGGTTACGAATTCATGGCGGAACTGAAAAAGAACCCGCAAACCGCGACCATCCCCGTGGTGGTGCTGGCCGGGCGGCAATCGTCCGAGCAGAAGTGTGACGACCGCGCGCGCTGGGTGATTTACAAAGACATCGACATCGTCACGCAATTGCAACGCGCCGTGGAAACCATACTGCCGGCAGTGCCGCAGTAATTTCTTGCGTTGAGTTGTACCGGGCTCCAGCGGCCCAAGCTATCCTGCAAATTCTTCCTTACAACTTCAGTGACGCTTCAGCCGAAAACTCCGCGTCAGCGAAATCGCGCGCCATGAACTTGGGATACGCCGCGGCCGCGATCATGGCGGCGTTATCAGTAGATAGCTTGCGCGATGGAAAATAGACGGCCAGGCCGGCCCGCTCGGCTTCCCGCTCAAAACGTGCCCGCAGTTCGCTATTAGCAGCCACGCCGCCGGTGACAAAAAGCGTCCGGACGTTGCGGGCGTCCGCGGCTTCCAGCGTCTTGGCCACCAGGTCTTCGACGACCGAATACTGGAAAGAAGCCACTAGGTCGAGCGTTTTCTGGTCGCAGAGCGGACGGATATTCTCCGCGTTGGGCTTGGCGATCTTGGCCAAGGCTTGTTGCCGCGCGGCAATCGCGGGACGCATACCTTCCAGCTCAACATAGCGCAACACAGCGGTCTTGATGCCGCTGAAGGAAAAGTCGAACGGCGTCTGCTGGTCGCGGGCCACACCGCGATTGCTGTGTTTGATCTGCGCTGGACCGAACTTTACGGCGCGCGCGTTACCGTAACGTGACAAAGCGTCAATGACTGGGCCTCCGGGATAACCCAGCCCCAGCAGTTTGGCGACTTTGTCAAAAGCTTCGCCGGCGGCGTCGTCACGCGTACGGCCGATGTTCTGGTAGCGCCACGTGGCTTGGTTTTCTGCGTTCATCTGTTCTTGCGTGAGAAACAAATGCGTATGTCCGCCGGAAACCACCAACGCTAGTACCGGGAATTCAAACTGAAATTTTTCGCCAGGACGTTCGGCCGCGGTTTTCTGCCTCTGCTCCAGCAACACGGCGTGAATGTGACCTTCCAGGTGGTTCACCGTGATGAGCGGTTTATCGAGCGCAAATGCCAGCGCCTTGGCGTAACTGATGCCCACCAGCAACGCTCCGGCCAGACCGGGACCTTGCGTTACCGCAATTGCGTCCAACGAGTCGAAAGTCTTCCCCGCCTGCTCTAGCGCCTGCCGAACCACGGGGACGATGGCCCGCAAGTGTTCGCGCGATGCAATCTCCGGCACGACGCCACCATAAGGCTGGTGGGTGGCGATCTGCGAAGAAACCACGTTCGACAATAACCGCTCACCGGAGCTGACCACGGCGGCGGCGGTTTCGTCGCACGAAGATTCGATCCCGAGAATGCAAGCGTCTGGCATATGTCTATATTATTTGATGTGGTGGTCGTTCCGAAGCGTCAGACGACTTACCGCGGATTTGCGCGGATGGCCGCGGATCGTAGTGCAATTGCTGGTAGAGCATTTTTGCTGTCAGATCATTCGTAAGTTTGGGGCTTGAGTTGGAGACATGATCAGAGCGCAACTTATTTCGGACAAAGCGCAATACGCGGCCAGGATCGTACGTACGCTCCGCGAGCGCGGCTTTGCTGCGTACTTTGCCGGAGGCTGCGTGCGTGATCTGCTGCTGCAACGCGACCCCGCCGACTACGACGTGGCAACTTCCGCAACGCCGCAGGAAGTGATGAGCATTTTTCCCAAGACCTACGCCGTGGGAGCGCAATTCGGCGTGGTACTGGTGCCGGTGCTGCGCGACAGCGAGGACGGCGAGCGCGAAAACTATTCGATTGAAGTTGCGACCTTTAGAAGTGACGGAGCGTACTCTGACGGACGGCATCCGGATCAAGTGAAGTTTTCGAAAAGCGCGGAAATGGACGTCCAGCGGCGCGACTTCACCATCAACGGCCTGCTTTACGATCCCGAAAGCGGCGACGTGCTGGACTATGTGGACGGCCGTGCGGATCTTGGGCGCAAAGTCATCCGAGCCATTGGCAATCCGCACCAGCGCTTTGCGGAAGACAAGCTGCGGATGTTGCGCGCCGTGCGCTTTGCTGCGCGCTTTGGCTACACAATCGAACCGCAGACGTTTTCGGCCATCAAAGAATTGGCGGCACAAATCCACCAGGTCAGCCATGAGCGCATTCGTGACGAAGTTTTGAAGATGCTTACCGAAGGTCAAGCCAAGCCGGCGTTTGAACTCCTGGACGAAAGCACTTTGCTCCAACACGTGCTGCCGGAGATCAAGAAGATGCAGGGTGTTGCCCAGCCACAGGAGTATCACCCCGAAGGCGATGTGTGGGTCCACACACTTTTGCTGCTGGAAGGACTGCCGGCGGGATGCTCGAAAACTTTGGCGCTGGGCGTGTTGCTGCATGACGTAGGCAAACCGCCTACGTTTCGTCGCGCACCGGACCGCATACGCTTTGATGGTCATGCGGAAATTGGGACCAAAATGGCCGCGGAAATCTGCCGCCGCTTCCGCATGTCGAATGAAGACACCGATCAGGTATGCGCGCTGGTGGCCAACCACATGCGTTTTGGCGACGTAAAGAAGATGAAGGAATCCACGCTGAAGCGCTTTCTGCGATTGCCGGATTTCGACGAACACTTGGCTCTGCACCGGCTGGACTGCCTGAGCAGCCATCGCGATCTGGAGTTGTATGACTTTGTCCGCGAAAAAATCGCGACCATGCCCGCGGAGCAAATTCGTCCTGAACCGCTGATCACCGGCAATGACCTGATTGCCGCCGGATATAAGCCTGGTCCGCAGTTCAAGGAATGGCTGACTGCCGTAGAAGATGCGCAGTTGGAAGGCGCGATTCAGACGAAGGAAGAGGCGCTGGCGCTGGTGGAGAGGATGGCGCAACAAGAATCGTCGCGTTGATTCTACTCGTCTCACGCGGTCTCCTTTGCGTCCTCTGCGTCCTCTGCGGTAAAAGGATTTTATCTTGCGGTCTTTCCCCGATAATTAAAGTACGCCCACACCTGCTCGCTCACTAGGCAACGGCGACGCGGCCAAAGGGCTGGTTGGTTCATGAGGCGGATCTGTTCTTGCGGATGGTAACCGGACGTGGTTTCTTTTTCGTCCGGACCATCGCGTCGCGCAAGTAGCTGTTGATGCGTGTTTGATATCCTTTGCCCTGTCTTTTGACCCAGGCAAGGACATCGGCATCGATCCGGATCGTCAGCGACTTCTTAACCGGCCGATAGAACTTCCCCACAACGGCGTTGCTCCAATCGAGCTTTTCCGGAATGTCCGTAAGATCGATTTCTTCCTCTTTCATGCGCTTCAATGCGCGGATCTGCTTAGCCTGACTTTTTGTGAGCTTCATAAACTCTCCTTTGACCCGATGTCGCCTTCCTAGCTGAGATTAGGCGAATAACATCTTCTCCATCGTCGTCCTCCCACAGGTATGGGCCACCAGTACGATGACTCCGCCGATGTCGCCAAGAGTTTGCCATCGTTCTTCGTGGCCAACTACGCGATCTTGGTCGCTCAACGCGTGAGGATCGTCGAAGACTAGCTGGGCCGTCTCGAAGTTGATCCCGTGCTTCTTGAGATTGCTACGGTCTTTTGCATCATCCCACTCGAAGCGCATTTTGTAGTTACCATATTGTAGTTACAGCATACCATGGGAAAAGTCCGCACGCGATCAAATCAGCGCTGTTTCCCTCTGTAGTTAAAGTACGCCCACACCTGCTCGCTCATGCGCGCGATCGCGTCTTCGAGTTCCGAATAATATCCGCGATGGTGCGCGGAGAAGAACACCACCACCACGCGTCCGGCGGGCGTTTCAATCAGGCCTACGTCATTGGCAATGTACGGAGGAAAATCGCCGGTCTTGTGCGGCGTGTTGGTGTCATCGTCCATGTATTTGGGGATACGCGAACGGAACTGTTGCAAGCTCATCATGCGCATCATCTCTTTGCATGACTTTTCGCTCGCTGCCTTGTTGGTGGCGATCATCTCCAGCAGGCGTCCCATGTCGCGAGCATTGGATAGTCCGTAAGGATGCTTACCTTCAAAGTGGAAGCGCTCCACGTCGGCTTCCGTCAGCTTTTCCGGAAATCCCTTGGTAAACAGGTCTTCCGGCGAGATCTTCGCATAGCTCGGGTCGCCCGGCTCGGCCAGCGCGCGGAACCATTCAAACGTTGTCCCAGTGGCGGTGATGGAATTCAGGCCAAGTTCGCGCATGGTTTGCGTGACGTGTGGCGGTCCGCCGACGCGAGCAAACG
>JANXPR010000304.1 GCA_025357215.1 Acidobacteriaceae bacterium
TAAACGACAGTTCCCTTCTCTGGTTGCGGTAAGGCCGAAGAAGCCGGCGTTGCGATGGTTGCCAGCCTCGCGGAATCGTCATCATGTTGGTGCTGTTTTGCCGGCGCGATTCCGCCTACTTGAACCATGTTGCCAGTTTGAACGTTGTTCCCAACTTGGACGTTGCTTCCAAGTTGAATCAACCCACCCGGCGGCTTCGGCTGGATATATTTTTTCGGATCGGCTTTGAATTTAGCTTCGCAACCGCTACTACAGAAATAATATTTCTTGCCTGCATGATCGGCAGTGCCGCGGGCCTGCTGTGGGTCCACGGTCATATCGCAAACCGGATCTTTTACCAAAGTGTTTACGGGATCCATATTCGCCATCGCTCTCAACGTGCGTGTTTGTAAAACAGTTCGGTTAGTTCCTGGTATGTGCGTTGGGCTTTCTTGTCGTCGCCGGAGCGCAGGGCTTCCGTTGCGCAATGTTCCAGGTGGTTGCGCATCAAAATCCGCTCAACAGAACGCAGCGACTCGCGGATGGCCGACATCTGCGTGAGGACCTCAGGACAATAGCGTTCTTCTTCCACCATGTTCTGGACTCCGCGGACCTGGCCTTCCACGCGGCGCAGGCGGAGAAGTAGGTCCTGCTTGGCGGCGCTGTCCACATGCACGGCGTGACGGACTGGTTTCTTACCGTTGGATTTTAGGGGCATGGTCCTGAAGCTTCCTTTGCTTCATATACACTATACCCCTACTGGGTATAACGATGTCAAATCGCCTCTGCGCTTCCCTGCCGATGTGGCGTGGCCTTAAACTCCTGGCTGGCGTTTTCCTGGGATTCACCGTCCGCACACTTCCCCGCAGACTTGTCCTCCCCACTCGTCCTATGCCGCAACTTGTTCTATGAGGAGATTGGTTCTGAGGCAGCAAACTGCTTTCGTCACCTGCCGCAAACGCGGTGCAGATTCCCAAAGAGGACATAAAATGACACTGCTGGATGTGGTTTTTAAATACGGTATGCCGCCCGGTGAAAAAGAAGTGATGGCCCTGAATAATGCCTGGGAAGTCTACGGTGTTCGTAAAATCAAGTTTGACGAGAAGGAACACACCATCCGGGTTGAATACGACGCCAGTCGGCTCAATGACGGCGAGATTGCCGGGATCCTACGGCGGGCGGGAATTGATCTAAGGGATAAAGTCCAACTGGTTTAGAACCAGGAATCTGGGCGGACAGCGAGTGAGGGCTGAATGTTTTTGCCTGCCGCGCCTGCTTGCGAAACGTGCCAAAAAAGCAACGAGGCACTTTCGAAGGATTTCTGGCCGTTAAATCCTCGAAAGCGCCCCGATGCGCGCCACTTCGTCTGCCATTATCTATTGCACCCTCCATGCCATTCAGCTCGCATTGTAAATAAAGGACTTATCCTGTCTAATCTCACGGGGGCCTGGTAGTTATTCCCTGTCCTTGCAAAATTTTCCAGGTAAGCGGGAACTACGAGGCCGCTGGACCGTCCCTTTCTTAGAGGGCGGAAGGTTTAGGCCTGAAACCTAGCCGGTTAAGTTTGGCAAGGCGAGATCGGCAGAGTAAGTTTGGCGGTTTAGCGGAAGGCAAGCCTTAATCCCTAAGGAACAAGGCGGGGCGCCGCACAGCCAAACCCTTGAGAGCAAATCTTTACGAAGATCAATTCGAGAACACACGTAATTCAAGAATGACTTTAAGGAGAGTTACACATGGCACAATTTGGCGGACCCACCCCTCCACGCATCATCAACGTAAACCCAGCAGCTTCGTCGCGATTCATTCTCACCCTTTTCATCGTCGGCTTGGTAGTCATCCTGGGATGGGCTTCCCTGGCCTATGTCCCACCGGGAAGCGTCGGCATCCTCACCAATTTCGGCAGAGTTACAGGAGACGTCCTGCCGGAAGGCACTCACTTCGTATCTCCGTTCAAGATCAATCACGTTCTCACTGTGCGCACGCAGACGCAGGAAGAACATACGTCCACTCCGTCGAGCGAAGGCCTGAACTTGGAGATTGATACTTCCCTCATCTATCACCTGGACACCACCAAAGCGGCGAACCTTTTCCAGACGCTTGGTCCGGACTACGCCCGCCAGATCATCGACCCTAACCTGCGGTCAATCATTCGTGATACCACGGCCGGACACTCCGCCAATACCATGTATTCCAGTCAACGCAAGCAGGTGGAAGACGAGATCAAAGCCAGTCTGAAGATTTCCCTGGAACCGCGCGGAATTGTGATTGAAAACGTGTTGCTGCGCGACATTCAGCTTCCCCACGCGCTCAAGGCCGCCATTGAAACCAAGCAGCAAGCGGAACAGGAATCGCTGGCCATGAATTTCCGCTTGCAGAAAGAACGCCAGGAAGCGGACCGCAAGCGCATTGAAGCTCAGGGTATACACGACTTCCAGCAGATCGTTGCTCAGGGCATCAGTCCGCAGCTTTTGCAGTGGAAAGGTATTGAAGCCACGGAAACTCTGGCCAAAAGTCCGAATTCAAAGATCATCATCATCGGCAACACCAAGAACGGGCTGCCGCTGGTTTTATCCCAATAACGGTTTGTCACAGTAACGCTTTATCGAAGCCTTGTTGCAATCTTGTTGCAATAAGGTCGGTCCGAGTAAGGGACGTGTCACAATCCGCCTGGTTGTTCGCGCCTACTTGAGCGCGAACAACGCGTTCACGTGGGCGTTAATGGTCACCGTCTGGGGTGAAAACTCCGCCGTTGGCGCGGGAGTGGAAGCTGCACTAGCCTGAAGGTTGAATGCTCGCGGAGCCATCTGCACCGGGATGATCGAAACCTGGCTCACGTCCACGGACGCCTGCACCAACTCGCCCAGCGTGCGGCCGCCGGCGATGGCAACGGCGTTGGCTTGGTTGCGGGCTTTCCGTAGCGCGTCTTCAGACGCTTTAGCTTTAGCCTGTTCAATATCTTCCAGAATGTAGCTGAGTGACTGGTTTTGCGCTTCCTCGATGTCGGCAAGCTGGTCAGTGAGCGGACCAATTTTCGAAAAATCTTTCAGTTTGAGCGTGATGTTGGTGTCCACGCGGTAAGCGATCACTTTGCGCTTGGGATTCTTGTAGTCGTACACCGGGTTGACGGCGTAAAACCCCACCTGCGCGACTTTGGGATCAAGTCCGTTGCTGCGCAACACCTGGCGAACACGTTCCGCTGCCGCGGCAATCTTGTCATAGGCTTCCCGAGAGGAATTCTGTTGCGACGACACGTCCAGGCGCAGCATGGCTGTATCCGGTTGCGCTTCGTATTTGCCATCCGCTCCGGCGTAGATGGTGTTTGGTTGCAGCATCACCGGCGACTGCGCAGCCGCCGCGCTCATCAACACCGGCACAAGTAGAGCCGGGACCAGCGTTATTAGGATTGCGTGCACAGTATGTTTCATGACTCACCTCGGCTGGAAAAACTTTCTTGCTGCTTACACTTCGATGGTAGCACTTTGCCTTCGCCGCCTGCGCTGGGTCGCTAGCGCAAATCGTATTACGATCAACATCCCAGTGGCGCCAGGCAGATTTCTCGCCGAAACGCCTGGTCGCAGGTAGAATACTTTGCAGCAGTTATCCAAGCTGCGGAGGGAAAGGTAGCGATGCGCAGAAGAACCGCTGTCATGCTGTTGTGGATTCTCACCCTGGCTGTTTCGCCCATGTCGCGGATGTCGGCACAGGAGAAAAAAGAAGGTCCGCCCGAGCCGAAGTTTAAAGTCGGTGATATGGCTCCGGACTTCACTCTATTCGATCAGAACCGTAAGGAAGTCAAGCTGAGCAGTTTTCGCGGCAAGAAGAACGTCGCTCTGGCGTTTTACATTTTTGCCTTTACCGGTGGTTGAACGGCCCAGATGAAGGCTTTCCAGCAGAATTTAGCCAAGCTGGAAGCCGCAGATACCCAGGTTCTGGGTATTAGCATGGACAGCACCTTCAGCAATGCCGAGTGGGCCAAACAGATCAGCGTTACTTTTCCGTTGCTAAGTGATTGGGGAGGAGACACCACCAAGGAATACGGTCTCTACAACCCAAAGTACAAAGCCGCCAGCCGCATTAACTATCTCATCGACAAACAAGGCAAGATCATTGAAATGCAGGTTGACAGAGAAGCCATTGATCCGACTAAGATCGTCGAGGCATGCGAACGCCACAAATTGAAAGGTTGAGCGAAGCGCCAACCGAACTCACGGCCCGCCGCGGAGACAACTCCCGGCGGGTTCTTTTATTGCTCTCCGCCGCTGAACTGCTGGGCATGTCGCTGTGGTTTACCGGGACCGCGGTTCTGCCCCAGGTCACCGCGCTCTGGCATTCGGGCATCGACCTTGGCTCGTGGCTTACCATCGCCGTGCAGATTGGCTTCTCACTGGGCGCACTGACGTTTGCCGTCTTCAATATTTCTGATGTTTTCAGTCCCATCAAAGTTTTTGTTCTCTCCGTGATCGCCGCTGCGGCAGCCAATGCTGCGTTTGCCATGGTTGCCCAGGACCCACTGACCGCGATTCTGTTCCGTGGCGCGACCGGGTTTTGCCTGGCAGGCGTTTATCCCGTCGGCATGAAGATTATTGCCGGATGGTTCCAGCGCGGACGCGGCTTGGCGCTGGGCATCATGATCGGCGCGCTGACCGTCGGCTCCGCATTTCCCCATGCTGTGATTTCGCTGGGAGGAATTCCCTGGCGCGGCGTAGTGCTACTAGGCAGCGCGCAAGCACTACTCGGTGCGTTGATTGTCGGGTTGTGGGTGCATCAAGGTCCGTTCGCCATGCCGCAATCCAAGTTTGATCCTTCGCAGGTCTTGGAGATCGTACGCAATCGCTCGCTGCGTCTGGCAAACCTTGGCTATCTGGGACACATGTGGGAGCTTTATGGATTCTGGGCCTGGATCGCCGTGATCTTGTCGGCATCCTCCCACTGGCCGACGATGAAGTTTGAAGCCGGCGCGGCGTTGGCGATTGCCATCGGCGCCGTTGGTTGCATATGGGCCGGATTAGCGAGTGACCGGCTTCAGGACCAGTCCGCTCAGCAGCGCGTGAGCCAGCGGGCCTGGGTCACGATCATCGCCATGGCGGTAAGTGCAGCGTGCTGCGTGGTGGCCGCGCTTGTCTTTCATCATCCGCTGATCCTAACCGCGCTGTCTCTGATCTGGGGCGTCGCGGTGATTGCCGACTCGGCACAGTTCTCGACAATAATCAGTGAAGTATCCGACAAGAGCTACGTTGGTACCGCACTTACTTTGCAAACAGCTTTGGGTTTCATGCTGACGGCATTCGCCATCCGCTCCATGGCGTACATTGCACACCATTCCAGTTGGCCCTGGGCCTTGGCCAGCATGACTGTGGGTCCCCTGCTGGGAATTTGGGCGATGAGCGGTTTGCTGACGCGCAAATAGACGCTGCCTGAGTTCCATACCGAAAACTCAACTTACTTAGCCGAGGTTGCTTGGCTGCGTGGTGCTCACCTGGGCCATGCCCATCATCGCGGCCAACGCCGTCACGCTGTCATTGCTGATAACGATTGTCGTCTTGAACCGTCACTATAGAGTGGGCAGATCCTGAAAGCCCGTATCGCCTGTTGAGCCATTTTCCCAAAAAGCGTTCTACCGAGCGCAATCTTACAGATTTCACTGGAGACCCCTCATGGATACGATCTGGCAAGATCTAAAGTTTGGCGTCCGCCTCATGTTCAAGGATCGCGGCTTTCTGATCGTAGCGGTTCTCTCTCTGGGCCTGGGGATTGGAGTCAACACGTCAGTCTTCAGCCTAGCCAATGGTCTCCTGTTCAAGACGATTGCGGCGAAACAACCTGAGCAATTGGTACGCCTGTATTCAGCGGAGAAAGATGGATCGCTCACGGGACAGGTTTCATATCCAGACTATGTTGACTACGGCAACGGCAACCAGGTTTTTTCCGACCTGATCGCCGTTAGCCAGGCGTCGGTTGTCCTGGGGGAGCCGCAAAATAACCAGCAAGTTCTCATCGAAGTTGTAAGCGGCAATTTCTTTTCGGGATTGGGCGTGCCGGCATCGCGCGGCCGGACGTTTTTGCCCGCAGATGCTGAATCCGGCGAAGCACCGGTTGCCGTGTTAAGCGATCGTGTGTGGCATAGCCAGTTCGGCGCCGCGCCCGAGATTGTCGGACAGAGCGTGCGGATCAATTCCCGGGTGTTTACCGTGATCGGCATCGCTGGCAAGGACTTCAATGGCACCTTTTCCGGAGCGCAAGTGGACGCGTGGGTCCCGCTCTTGCAGTCCGGCGACATGCTGGGGCCGGCTTGGCGTGGGGCCCGTGAGCGCGCGTTTCTTCGCCTAATTGGCCGCCTCAAACCGGGTATAACCCTTGGACAGGCCCAGACAAACCTGAACGGTTTGTTTGCTCAACTGAAGGAGAGTTATCCCCAGATAAGCCGCGGCGTCTCGGTTCAGTTGCAACCGGCCACGCTGCTGCAGGGCAATCTGCGGCAGTCAGCGCAAGTGTTCCTGATCGCCGCTCTCGCGATGGTCTCGCTGGTACTTTTGATCGCCTGCGTGAATCTTGCGAATTTTACTGTTGGGACGCGCGATTCTTAGACGCACAGAGATTGCGCTGCGCCTGGCCCTTGGCGCCTCCCGACGCCGCATCGTCCAACAGCACCTGGTGGAAGGGCTTTTGGTGGCAGGCTTCGGCGGCTTGGTCGGTCTGACGTTTGCAACCTGGAGCAGCAGCGTTTTGGGTTCCTGGGACCCCATTCCATTCCTCCCCTTACACTTCGATCTCCAGCCTGACTTTCGCGTAGTGCTCTATGCGCTGGCCGTGACCATATTCACAGGGATTCTGGTTGGTTTGTTTCCGGCGCTCCAAGCACTGGCGAAGAATGTAGCGCTATCGCTACGCGACCATGCGGGCTCGACGGCCGTGGGCAAACGTCCTCTGCTGGTGCCATTGTTGGTAGTGGCCCAAGTGGCCTTCTGCATGGTGCTCCTGATTTGCTCCGGGCTTTTTTTGAAAAGCCTGACTCATGCGCAAACCACCGAGCTGGGTTTTGAGCCTGGGAATGCGCTGGCAATGGACCTGGACCTTGACCAGAAAGGGTTCGCTGAAGATCGGGGCCGGCGATTCTATACCGCTCTGCTGGATCGGCTTTCCGTTCTGCCCGGAGTGCAATCTGCGGCCCTTGCCGAGCGTGCCTCACCCGATGCCTCAATGCCCAAGATGTACATCGCCATTCAGGGTTACGAGCCCCAGGGGAAGGACCCGGGGTTGAAGATTTCGGCGCAACTGGTGAGTTCAAGCTATCTTGCCACGATGAAGATTCCGCTGGCTCAGGGTCGGAATTTTACTGAGCAAGACAAACCAGGAACGCCCGGCGTTGTGGTGATCAATGAGACCATGGCTCAGCGTTTCTGGCCGGGCAAGAATCCGATCGGCCTGCATTTTCGAATCGTTGCCGCCGGCCCTGGGGCCGCCCCGATTCCTGCCGGAACTGACCCTACAGTGGCGGTCGTTGGTGTGGCCCGGGATTCAAAATACCGCACCCTGGGTGAAGCCCCCACGCCCCATTTCTATATGGCTTACGCCCAGAGATATTCAGGTTTCGCAACTTTACTGGTCCGCGTTAACTCCAATCCAAAGGCCATGATCGCAACCGTTCAGCATGAGTTGAAACAAATGGAAGGCGGAGAGATTGAGGGGTTCTTCGTTCGCACCTTCGATGAGCATCTGGGCGTGTCGCTGCTTCCTGCGCGCGCCGGAGCGATCTTGTTCAGTCTTTTCGGAGCGCTCACCCTGACCCTGGCGATCGTCGGTCTTTACAGCGTGATTTCGCGCGTAGTGATTCAGCGCACCCGTGAGATCGGCATTCGCATGGCGCTGGGAGCAAGCCGGGGAAACATTGTGCACGTTGTTTTGCGTTACGGATTGGGCCTTACGGCAACCGGGGTTGGAGTTGGCTGGATGTTGGCCTGGGCCGTGACCCGTCTCACGGCCAAGCTATTGTATGGGGTCAGTCCTACGGACCCGGTGACTTTTGTCGGAGTCGGCGTGATGATTTGCTGCGTGGCTCTGCTGGCTTGTCTTGCTCCGGCACGACGCGCTACGGGAGTGGACCCGATTCGAGCGTTGAGGTCGTAGGAACGCTGGCTTCCACCGAGGTCTGCCTCTGAGCGCTGAGCTTCCATGACAGTGAGTTCCCTTCTTGGCATAGGGGCCATGAGTGGTCTGCTGACGCGCAAGGAAACTGGCTGAGCGTTCGCAATTTTCGTCCGACTAAGCCGTCTTGCCGGCCGAAGCAATCTCTTCCAGCCTGGCTTCCCGCATGTACAAGAACAACGGCAGTCCCAGGGAAACTCCAACCAAAAGTGTGCTCAGAATAGGAAGCCACCATCGTTGAATTCCTGAACGTGCGCTTTCCAAGCGGACGAAGCGGATCAGCACGATGGCTGACACGATTACATCCATGCCAAAGAACGCGCTGATGCGGTTGGCGAACAAGTCACGCACAAACTGCATTGCGGTGTGTCCAGGTTGGCCGAGCCAGGGAATAAACTGCCACAGCGGCAGCGCCGCGCCGAGGATGCAGAATGCCAGATAGACTGTTTTAGGCTTCATGCAGCAAGCCTCTCAGACTATCTTGCCTGTTGTCCACAATCGTAACTGCCGCTGCAACAAATCAGCATCGGTTACGCGGAGACTGGATTCAATGTTAAGAACAAAAACGATGCGGAAAACAAAAACGCCACAAAGGCAGGTTCTCCTTTGTGGCGAAACTTTTGTGAGGGAGGATCAAACTTCTACAAACTAACTCTGGCCTTGTTTACCTGACTTCTACCGCTGGCTCATCTTTTTCTGACTGAACTTCTTACGAATCGTTTCTTTCCGGACAACTTACTGGAACATACTTACTGAACCATGGTGCTTACGTTGGCGGCGACCACGCGCTTGTTGGCGTTGATCATGCGGCGCAGTTCAATGACCGCCTGTTTGTGAATCTGGCTTACGCGCGCTTCGCCCACGCCCAGTTCTTCACCAATCTCTTTCAAGCCTTTATCGCCGAAGTAGTAGAGCTGGAGTACACGCTTTTGGCGCGCTTTCAACTGACTGATATAAGTGCGTAACAATTTGAAGTCTTCTTTCTTGCAGCAAGCGTCAAAGGCTGAGAGATCTTTTGAAGGGATCTGGGCAAGTTCTTCTTGCGGATCGCCGTCCTGGTCATCACTTTGCATTGAAGGCTGCTTGCCGGATTCCAGGCGTTGCAGGGTCTTTTCGTATTCCGCCAGCCCCAGGCCTACGGCTTCAGCAATTTCTTCACGTCCGGGTTCGATGCCCTTCACGCCGCGCAGGCTTTGTTTTGCCGTTTCAATCTCGCGCGCCGTGCGGCGGTCTTGCCGCGAGCATGTGTCCCATTTGCGCAGTTCGTCCAGGATCGCGCCGGTAATGCGGGCGTTGGCGTAACTGGAAAAATCCACCATCCGAGTCGCATCGTAGCGGCTGGATGCTTCAAGCAAACCGATCATTCCCGTCTGGACCAGGTCTTCAACATCCACGTGCGCCGGAAGGCGACGTTTAATTTTTCCTGCGATTGCCTGCACCAGAGTGAAGTAGTTCT
>JANXPR010000368.1 GCA_025357215.1 Acidobacteriaceae bacterium
TGCAGAAGCTGAACCGCAATTCGATTTTTATTTTCGTCAACAACCGGCTGATTCGCGACCGGCTGGTACAGCACGCGATCACGGAAGCCTATCGCAACATTCTTCCGCCAACGGTTTTTCCGGTGGTGCTGCTTTTTATTGAATTGCCGAATGCGGAAGTGGATGCGAACGTTCATCCTTCGAAGACGGAAGTGCGGTTCCGGCAGCATTCGCTAGTGCATGATTTTGTCCGCGATTCGGTGCGCGCGGCGTTGATGAAGGCGCGTCCGGTGCCGGAGTTTACACGGGAGATCCATGCGCAACCGACGGCGGGACCGGGGCTGTCACCCGGCGCGAGGATGGACGCGGCGCAAGGGAACGGTGCGTTGCCAGCCGACATGGGCGACGAATTTGCTTTGCGTGCGCCACAACCGCCGATGATATCGGAACGTCTGCAATTTTCCGGCGAGCCAATACCGGTGGATGCCAACGCGGCTTTAAGTGGATATGGAGCGGTAGCGGCGCCGGTTCTGACACGCAACGCCAACGGTCATGCCGATGCCTGTGGCAATGTGCTTGAAGAAGAAGCGCAGGCCGTCCCCGACCAACTGGCGCTGGCCAGCTTGAAACCGCTGGGCCAGGTGCGGGATTCGTTCATCCTGGCAGTGAATGCCGACGGACTATGGATCATTGATCAACATGTGGCGCACGAGCGCGTATTGTTTGAAAGAATCCTGCGAGAACGCAGCCATAGCGCGGCTTCACAGGAAGGCCAACGCATGCTGATGCCGTTGATTGTGGAACTCACGCCCCGACAGCAGGCGGTGTTCAGCGAGATTTCCGAGGAATTGCGGCGCAATGGATTTGACGTTGAACTGTTCGGCTCGCGCACCGTTGCGGTAAAGACCTCGCCGGCCGGGGTGCAACCCGCGGACGTAGAAAAAATGCTGCTGGAATTGCTGGACCAGTTCCAGCAAGAAGAACAAGCGCTGAACCTGGAAAAGATCCGCGCGCGGATCGCGGCCAGCATCGCTTGCCATGCGGCCATCAAGATCAACATGCCGCTGGAACAAAACAAAATGGAGTGGCTGCTGCAGGAGCTGGCGAAAACCGAATGTCCCATGACGTGTCCGCACGGGCGCCCGGTGGTGTTGAGGTATTCTGTTAAGGAAATACAGAAAGCGTTTAAGCGAATTTAGAATCGAGCCACACCAATCCATGACTGAACCTGAACTGCAGGAACAACGCGCACAGAAGTGGCGGCTGGACGGCAATGCCGTACAGACACTGGAACAGGCACGTGCGTTCCTTGACGATGTGGGCTTCTGCCTTTTTTATCCCGAGCGGACGTTGCCGGCGGTGCCCACGTTGCTGGGAGCCTTTGCCGGTTCGGCGAACGGTTTGCCGGATGTCCGGCGCAGCTTTAGCGATCCGCGCGTGCAACAAGCCACGGACTTGATGGTCCGTCTGCTGCGCGAGCGGATTGCTTACGAAGTATATCTGTCGCCGGACGTGAGCCTGATTGTGGCGGCGCAGGTGTTTCCATTCTTCTATGCGCTGCTGAGCGACCGCAATCCCAAGGGGCTGCCGAAAGTCCGCGCCCTGGGAACAAAGATTTCTCCGCTGGCGGTGCTGGTGTTTGAGTCCATTCAGAAACATGGTCCGCTGAGCAAAGGCCGGTTGCGGGAACTGGTGACCCGCGAGCCCAGTGACGCCGCGCTGGACCGCGCGCTCAACGAGCTGTGGGCCATTTTGAAAATCACGCGTGTGGACTACAACCAGAATGACGGTTCGTTCTGGGACGTGCTGTATCGCTGGTCGCCGGACGTGGTGAAAGAAGGGCTGGACATTTCCGCGCCGGAAGCCGTGACCGCGCTGCTCAGCAAATTCCTGGAGACGACCATCGCAGCCACGCAAGACGAAATCGAAAATTTCTTTTCGCAATTTACTTCACGATCCAAGGTGCGCGAAGCGGTGAATGCCTTGCAAGCGGCGCGCGAAATCAGTTTCGTGGTGGTGGGAACGAAGACGCTTATTTGCCTGGCTCCAGCCGTGGAACCGCGGGGGCAGGCCCGTGTTTAACGCGGACGGCGGGAAGGCGAACCCGGCTTCGTCCAATAGTCATTCACCCGACGAGCATTCTTCCAATGAGCGTCCTTCCAGCAAGTCAGGCACGGAGAGCCGCGCGCTGAGCGGACGCAAGATCGTTATTGCCATTGACGGTCCCGCAGGTTCCGGTAAAAGCACGCTGGCTGCGTTGCTGGCCCGCAAATACGGTTACGTGAACATCGAGAGCGGCGCCATGTATCGGGCGCTCGCGCTTAAAGCCATTGAGACCTCTGCCAGTCTCGACGATGGTCCAGCACTCGCGGCGCTGGCCCAGGCATCGCAAATTGAGCTCCAGCCGCGGCCGGAAGGCAATCGCGTACTGCTGGCCGCGCGGGACGTGACCGAACGCATTCGCCAGAAGGACGTTACCGACGCAGCGTCCAAGGTTTCAGTGCATCCGCCGGTGCGCGAGTGGATGGTGGACCACCAGCGCGCCATGGGCACCGACGGCGGCATTGTGATGGAAGGCCGGGACATCGGGACCAAGGTGTTCCCCAGCGCGGAAGTAAAAATCTTTCTCGACGCCGATCCGGAAATTCGCGGCAACCGGCGTTTTCAGCAGCATCCTGCGCTATCAGAAAAAAAAGCGGCAGTGCTAACCGAGTTGCGGGAGCGCGACCAACGTGACCGCACGCGCGCCAACTCTCCTTTGGAGCCCGCCGCGGACGCCGTGCACATTGACTCCACGCACCTCACGCTCGAGCAGGTTACCGAACGCGCCATGCAGATCGTGGACGCCAAGCTGGCGGAAATCAGAAATCGGTAGAGCTCAAAATCCAAGAGCGAAACACCAGCGGCCAGCAGTTGGCTGCCAGCCGCCAGCGGCTCTCTTACTTCTTTCTCAGTTGAACCGTGCCGCGGTCTGCGTGTATGCGGAGTGATGGACCGCCTTTACCCACGGTGCCATGAGCTTTCGCGGTGCGGGCCTGGTTGTCCACGGTGACGCCGGCGAATTCGTTGGAAATATTTCCATCGTTGCTGTCGGCGTCCACCACAAAGCTTGCGGCTGCCGGCATTTCCACGGTCACGTCACCGTGGGTATTGGTCACGTCAATGTTGCCCACGGGTGACTTGGCGGTAATTTCCACTACGGCGTTGCGGTTCTCCACGCGAACGTCGCCGGAGACATCTTCCAAGCGCACGTCATTGGAGCGCGTCTGCACGCGGAAAGGTCCGGTGATGGACGTCCCGCGAATGTTGCCGCTGGACATGTTGATTTCGCCGTCAAGTTTCGGGGCCTGCAAATCCGTGCGGACGGATTTGAAATGCACTTGCTTACCGATCTTGGACAGCTGGACTTCACCGTTATAGCCGGCGTTGAATTCAAGCGAGCCGGTTACATCCGAGACTTTTCCGTCTTCCACCACGCCATCCACGGTTACGTCGCCGGTCACGTCTTTCACTGACGCAGAACCGGAGCGGACGTGGAGAGAAGCGTTGCCTTTGATCTGTTCCAGGCTCACGTCGCCGTGGTCGGTGGTGATGTCGAGTGCGCCTTCGCGATTGGTGACGGTAACGTCTCCGCGCCGCGTGACCAGAGTGAGCGGGCCGCTGCGTGGCAATTGCAGGTCCAGGTCAAACCGGCCTTTTTCAAAGCCCTTGGCCGTGGCATCCAGCAGCCAAACGTTGCCTTGCTGGACAAAGCTGGGATGCGTGGACGCATTGACCAAGTCAGCGCCACCCTGGCTGTCAGCGTGTACAGACTTGTGCACCATCACGTGCGCCTGGCCATCGGCACTGGGGGTGATCTTGATGCTGCCGCGCCGCGCCAGGACCTTGAACTCGGTTCCGCCGGCCACCGGCTGCGTCGCAGTCTCACTGAACTCGTACGAAGACTCGCCGATGCCGAAGAAGTCATCATCGCCCACGTCAACGCCTACCTCGTTCCGAAGGCCTTCCCAGTTCACGCGGTTGACGCCGGTCGTGGTCAGGCCGAACAGCACAAAGAACACCACGAACACAATGGTGCCGGCGCCGGTGCGCGGAGCAGGCTGGCCTTTACTGCGGGCAATTCCGTACTCCACCAGTTTCACCAGGCCCCAGAGGATCAGCAGCGCCGGCCAGTAGAAGGCAAACCAGTGCAAAATGCCGCGTATGGAAATCTTGCCCATGGTGCCCAGCAGAAAAACCACGCCCAGCGCGATCAGGATGATCGGTCCGGCAAACGAACGCGACGGCGGTGGCGGAGGATACGGCGCCTGGTATTGCGGCTGCGGCGGTGGAACGGGATTGTTGGTGCTCATGAGTTCACCTGTTGGTCGTTTTGTGGTGGTGCAGTTGGTGGTGGTTCGGGAGCGCCTGCGGCGGACGACGCTTGCGGAGAAGGCGGCGGGGCCGTGCCGGTCCACGCGCCGGGCTGGTACTGCGGCGCATACTGTGCAGGATACGGTTGAGGCGTGGCCGGAGCCGTCCATTGAGAAGGCACATGGCCTTCCACTGAAGATGTGCGGCTTATCAAAATCACGGCGCCAACCACCAGCATGAAGACCGGCCAGCTTTGGTCAAAATACACCCAGCTGTTGCTGTCCAGAAGCCAGAGGGCGCCGGCGGTGATGATCATTGCCGGGCCCATCAGGCCATGTGTTTTGCAGCGCTGGCACGTACATTGCTTGTTGTAAGCGTAGGTTGGCATATGTTTATCCCCTCTGCATGGTCCGTTTGAAGGCAATCCACAGGCCTAATCCAATCAGGAAAACTGGACCAATGATCCGCAGACGAATTACGTGGAGGTTCCCCAACAGGAAGAACATGCCAAGCACGATCAGCACAACGGCTCCTGTAGGCAGTCCGGAAAGAATATCCTGGGGCGCTGCCGGAGCAGGCATTGACGAAGTTGCGCCGCCGGTTCCCGAGACGACGTAGGCTTGCGCGTCTTGAGCAGCGCCCGGAGCGGCCGCGTTCGGCATGGCCGCACCAGCTGCCGCCGCAGGCTGTGACTCCTGTAATCCGAAAAGCTTTTCAATCCCCAGCGGATCCGGTGACGGCAAGCCAAACTGTTTCGCCTGGGCCGTCTTGAAGGCTTCAAACGCCATGTAAAAGACGAAGAAAGGAATCATGAAGCCAAAGAACCAGTGGATTTCACTGGCGCCAATAATCAACAACGCAAAGATCACCACGTGGATGAAAGCCTTGGCAAACTGCCCGTTGTACATGGCGCCCACGCCAGGGATGAATCCGAGAAACGCGGCCACGCCGGGGTTCGGCGCGCCGGCAACCGTGGACACGGCCATCACCGGCTGTACCGGCGTCTGGAGCCGGGCGGCGATGCAGGGCTCGCAATAAATCGCGCCCATCACATCGCGTTTACAGTTTTCACACAGCGCCTTCCCACAATTTCGGCAGAACGCCGCTGCCGGGATATCAGTATGTACGGCGCAGTTCATATTTGGGCTCCTTCGTCACTCGTCTTCAGTTTGGCAATCGTAAATTTAGCGGTCGTAAATTTGGCGGTCGTGAATTTGGCAGCCGAGTTCCCGGGTATCTGGTTCTGGGCCAACTGGGGTTCGCTTACACGTTCCTGGCTATAGGTGTCTTTTTCCCGCGGATTGCCGCTGGTATCCGGAGGCGTGTTGCGGTTCTGCCGCTCAGGCTTGCTGTCGTCAGTGTTTTTCTTTTCTTCTTGTTCCGGGACCACGGCTTTCTTCAGTCCGCGTACGCGAGTTTCCACTTCGTACACCAGGCGCATGTTGTCGTAATAGCGTTGCACCTTGGATTCAATCTGCGTGTATTGCAGGACGGCGGATTTGCGCAGGGCATTCGGATGCCAGTCAATATTCTTAACGTCGTTGATCCGCACACCCATCACGCCCAGCGTGACGCTCAAGGAAAAGAACGCCATGATGAACGAGGTGGCAAAACGCGACCGCATCAACAACGGCGCGTAACTCAGTGACCGGCGGACCGAAACCATGAACCCGGTTTTTTCACGAGGAGCATCGTTACGTCCGAGTACAACTGCCTGCTGCCCCGCGACTTTCATGCTGGTATTGGCCAGAATGTTGTGGACCATGTTTCTGGGCGGTTCCACTTCATCCAGTTGGTGCAGCATCAACATGCCGTCACGGGTCTCAGCCCAAAGCGGACCGCACACCGGACAGGTCTTACTGTGGGATTCAAAGGCTTGCCGGGTTCCAGCAGGGAGCGTTCCAGCCCCGTCATCGTGGACGTCGTTATTGTTGCCGCTGAGGTCGTTCCGGCCACGGGCGTTCCAGTGAAGGTCGATAGCTTCGGCCAGCAGGGCTTCAAACTGGCTGCACTCGAGCTCGTTATTGAATTTCTGTGTCATTGGCTTGCCTGCTTCTTATTACGAGAAAGTAATCGCGCTAGTTCCATTCTTCCGCGATTGATACGGGATTTTACGGTTCCCTCTGGCACTTTTAAGACTTGTGCAATGTCTTTGTAATCCATATCTTGCAGGTCCCTTAGGATGACCGCTTCCCGCAGATCAGGGGACAACCGGGCCAGGGCCAATTGGACGATTTTCTGGGTTTCTTTGCTGGCCAACCGGTCGTCGGGCTTGGGAGCACTGTCCGGGAGCCGGTTCAGCATGGAAGGCGAGTCGTCTTCTTCGGTGATGCCCGCGTCCAGGGAATCGGTGATGCGCTCCTGCTTGCTGCGCCGGAAATGATCGACCAACAGGTTGCGGGTAAGGGTACTCAGCCAGGTGCTAAATGCCCCTTTTTCAACGTCATAGCTGGCCAGTGTACGGTAAACGCGGATGAAGACTTCCTGGGTCAGGTCTTCGGCGTCATTGGGGGAGTTGGTAAAGCGGTAGCACAGGTTGTAGATGCGGCGGTTCTGCTGGCGCACGATCTCCTCCCAGGCGGCGGAATCGCCAGCCAGGCAGCGGCGTACAAGTGCCCCTGTTTGTTGATCTTCCAAGCAGTCTCCCCGGTAATGCCAGTTGCCGAGTATAACGCCTGAGGTGAAGCTGGCGCTCGACTTCATGTTGAAAGCTAGTGTTCAGTTGGTTGCGGTGGAAACGTTTGTTGTGTGGAACATGAGGAGATACGAAGAAAGTGGCGGGAACGTTCCGTGGGAGTGAGTGGACACGGGAAAGAAGTCCCGCCAGGGACGGATGAAAATAGCCCGGTCACGTCCCGAGGCGCGCGGTTAGCGCGCTGGAGGGTAAGCGCCGGGAAAAAGACCGAATAAGAATCCTTCCTCACGCCGTAGGCCAGCGCGCAGCGAAGCGGAGCGCCGAGACAAAAAGTTGACGCACAGGGCGTCGGCGACCACAAGTTCGGTATTCGTAATCAAGAAACGCCTGTCCGACAAATTTGGAGAAGCTGTAAGGAAGAGCTATGACCTGCTCGACGGTACGACGATTGAATATCCGCGGCTTCTGGACGCAACGTTCAAGCAAGCGCCGAAGTCCAAAGGCGAAGTGGCGGAGAACCAGGACGTCCTGCCGTTTTAGTTAGGGGCTCCGAGCCTGCGGCAGCAAGGAACGGATTCTTTTGTCATGTTTCCCGGCTTTTCGCTTCGCTCAGTCTGGGATAAATCCCAGACCTACCTCTTTGCTTAGGCGCTTTTGCGCGCCTCGGGACATGACCTCGTTTCGCTTCGCGAAAGTCGGGGCTGAAGCCCCGACCTACCCTCTTTCACGCGTCCCTGGCGGGACTGGTTTAATCCAGGTCACGAAATCTTCTTAAGGGGCGGATTCCTTGGTCAGTTTCCCGGCATTTATGCCTCGTTTCGCTTCGCGTAAGCCGAGGCTCAAGCGCGAGACCTACACCACTTCAACCGTCCCTGGCGTGCCTGGCGAAATTCTTGCGATGGCATGTGCGATCTTGAACAGCCCATTCAAGCAAGTAACTTCTGTCGCGCCTACGGCGCTTGGAGTAGCGTTCTCCGGGACAGTGAACTTCAGGACACTTGACAGGCGCGCCAAGCAGTGTATATTTTCGTTATTGATTCGCTAATCGAAATGTGCCATGATGAGCGAACCCTCAGGGGTAATGCGGCACAGGTTCTTTGAAAAATGGGAAGAAAAGCAGTCAGCACTCAGCCGTCAGCATTCAGCTCCGAAACCGGCCAGGAAAGTCTCCCAATAAGGGCTTCGACCGTTCGGTAACCGTTCGGTCGAATGGCACTTTACCTTTTGTTTGCAACAAAACCCCAAAAGGGGGGGTGGGGGAGCGAAAGTAAAATCGCCGAAATTGCCAAAATTGGTGATTGGAGTGGGTTTGGTGAGAACTCCCTGGATCGGCATTTATGAAGGCAACATTCTCGGGATGTTTCGACTCCTCCCTCGTCCCGGCAAGGCGGGATTCGGAGTCGCTCAACATGACAGGGCTAGAGGGGGCGTGGCAGGCGAGATTGCCGACATCGGAAAAAGCAAGAGCTTTTACCGCAGAGGACGCAGAGGTCGCAAAGGAAATGTTACTTGGGTCTGGTTGGGAGGAATCGCGTAAGTCCTTTAGACCTTGGGATGGAGAGGAGGGGTGAGAGGCGAGATTGCCAAAATCGCCGAAATTGCCAAAATTGGAAATTGAAACCCAAAGGCCCCGCAGCCGAGGGCGCCTGCGCTCCACAATTCTTCAAGAACACCGCCGAGGGCGGCGGTGCCACACGAGCATGGATTGGGAGGAATCGCGTAAGTCCTTTAGACCTTGGGATGGAGAGGAGGGGTGGCCGCAGAGCGGCCAATCGCCGGAATCGCACGTGATCGCCGACATCGCGCGTGATCGGAAAACCGAACCCCTGCGGAGCGTTTAAACCCCTAGGTTCTCCCCACTCAGCGCCATCTCCACCGCCGCCATCGCGTGGATCTCCGTCGTATCAAACACCGGGACGCTCACGTCTTCGGGCTTGACCAGCAGTCCGATCTCGGTGCATCCCAGGATCACGCCTTCGGCGCCGCGCGCGATCAAGCTCTGGATGACCTCCAGATATTTCGCCTTGGACCGCGCCTCGATCTTTCCGAGGACGAGCTCGCCAAAGATGATCTGGTGGGTGGCGTCGATGTCCGCTGGTTTTGGCACGATCACTTCCAGTCCGAAGCGGCGTTCCAGCCGTGACGACAGGAAATCCTGCTCCATGGTGAAACGCGTTCCCAGCAAGGCGACCTTCTTTAGCTTGCGGGCGACGATCGCTTCACCGCACGCGTCGGCAATGTGGATGAACGGCAGCTTGGTGGCGCGTTCGATGTCGTCGGCTACTTTGTGCAGCGTGTTGGTGCAGAGCAGGACCATCTCCGCGCCGCCAGCTTCCAGGCGACGCGCCGCGTCGGTCAGGATTGACGACGCATCCGCCCAGCGGCTTTCGCGCAACGTCGGCTCGATGTCGGCGAAGTCCACGGAGTAGAGAAGGATGCGTGCGGAATGGAGTCCGCCGAGACGCTGACTGATGGTGTGGTTGAGAAGGCGGTAGTACTCAGTAGTTGACGCCCAGCTCATCCCGCCGATCAGGCCAATGGTTTTCATTGCATTACCTGCCCTCTGGCACACTCCAAGTATTTGTCGAGGAATGAAGGATCGAGAGTATTTCTCTTGCTGCTATCAAAGATCACATCCTTGATAGAGATTTCCCCGATTTGCTCGGCCCCGATGTCATCCTCTAAGACTCTCCACGAAGATTCTGCAATCCTCTGTTCAACCCAGGATGGCAGAATTTGGATTGAATAATTCTCATCATAGTCATCTTTTTCTTCATTGAAGTAGGAGGCAAGGAGAATCAGGCGGCCGCGATAGGTGAACAGGACCAAATGCGGCACGTCATTAAAGTCGACATATTTGAATTGGACCATGCCTGTGGCCGCTTCTGTTATTTTAGTCAAATAACGCATCAGCGCGTTCATAGTAGCGCCTTCCTTAGCTTGTGATTCACCGGCTCAGAATAAAACCTGGCGACGGCGAATCCGGCGAAGCCGGTTAAGGCCGTGGTCGCCAGAAACCACAGCGGCGCGGCATTGATGTTCTGGTGGAAGTAAGCGAACAATCCCACCATGGGCCAGACGATCAGCATGTGTGTGAGATAGACCTCGTAACTGTTGCGGCCAAACCACCGGAGCCATGCAGTGGCGCTCCAGAGAATCTGACGGATGCGCGCCGCTATGCTTAAGTTTGATCGTCGGCTAGCTTCGTCCGCTACATTTTTTTCTGACGCAGCCATCTCCGTATTCCTCTGGTCGAATCGCAGTTGCAACGCGATGGCCAGCAGCGCTGTTCCGATCCCCAGGACTGTTACGTCGAGGCCGATTTTGTAGAAGCCGATCCGCGCAGATGTGCCGCGAAAGACGGTGATCAGCAAGCACAGTGCGATGCCGCAGCCCAACATGACGCGGTTGGCGGCGTTGTTCAAGCGGGTGCCGCTTAAACGCATTCGCGCGGTCAACATTTCAGCGGCCATCGCTGCCAGGCAGCCGAGAGCGATGCCGTCCATGCACTGGAGGTAGCCGTAGTCGGTCCAGAGTTCGTTCTGCGTGTGGACGCGCGTATACGGCCCCATGGCCACGAAGCACAGCAGCGCGCCGGTGATGAGCATCGGTTTCCGAAGAAGCGTACACAGTAAGGGGAAAAATATGTAGAACACTTCTTCTACCGAGAGAGACCACAGAATGTCCCAGGCGCCGGGCAGGTAGCCGGTGCGGGCTTCGAGCCAGTTCATATGAAACGTCAAGGCAGCAACCAACGCGCGCCACAGGGAAGTATGTTGCGTGTTCACCACAAAACGCGGCACGCCGGTACGGTCGCAGATCGCCAGAATCAGCAGAAGCCCCACCAGGCAGGGGACGATCCGCGCAAAGCGCATCACATAAAACTGGCGACGGTCAATTTCCTTCAGGCTGCTCCAGCGCTTGAGGGGCCATGTGGCGATCAGAAAACCCGACAGCACAAAGAAAACACGGACGCCGTAGTAACCGTCCCAGAAGAGAACGCGGTTGGCAGCCGGGCCGATCAGCATGCCGAATGCGCTGTCCTTAAAATGGATACGGAGATTGAAATGGTGGAGCACCACGGCCACAATGCACAGTCCGCGGAGAACGTCGATGCCTTGCACGCGACGTTGGAATTGCTGTCCTGAGGCGATCAGTTTGCTAAACGAAATCACTTTGGGAGTTTAGCAAAGCTGTTTGGTTGACCTGTTAGGTTCTGTTCGCAAGCTTGCGGGCAATTTAAAGAGGTAGGGAGGGAACAAGAATGAAATGGCTCCTCAGGTAGGACTCGAACTTGAGGCGTTCTGACGGCGTCTAAGCCGACAGCCGAAATCCTGAGCGCAGCGAAGGACCTCAGCGAAAAAAGGAGTTGCAGAAAAGAATGGCTCCTCAGGTAGGACTCGAACCTACAACCCTCCGGTTAACAGCCGGATGCTCTGCCATTGAGCTACTGAGGAGTGAGCAAATCTGGCTGTCAGGCGGAAAAACATACAAGCCAGTTTTGAATTGTCATTACAACATTAGCATAAAAATCACCTCTCGTCAGCCACTTCGGAGCACGGGGAGCGTTACTTTGGAAACCGCCTTAGCCATCTCACACCGCCGCTGCCGTGGCTTCTCGTGAGGCCTGCTTATGCGGACGGGGGCTCCCTTGGCCGCGCAAGCTCGCCGCGTTTGCTCAGGTATAATCAAGGCAGCATGTTCATTGAAAAGAAGACCCCGGCGCAGTTGGCGCTGATGAGAAAAGCAGGTCTTGTGGTATGGGAAGCGCACCAAGCTGCTGCTTCTCTGATCAAACCTGGAACCACTACCTTTCAACTTGACGCCGTTGTGGAAAAGGTCATCAAGGACCACAAAGCGATTCCACTCTTCAAGGGACATCGCGTCCCGGGCGCTCCGCCTTTTCCGGCCTGCACCTGCGTTTCCGTGAATGAAGAGATTGTGCATGGCATTCCCGGCAACCGCGAGCTCAAGGAAGGCGACGTGGTGAGCGTGGACATCGGCGTCCGCTACGAAGGTTGGTGCGGTGACGCTGCCGTGACCTGGCCCGTGGGTGAGATCAACGCGCAGGCCCGCAAACTGTTGGACATCTGCGAAGGCACTCTGCGCCTGGCCATCCAGAAGATGAAGCCCAACATTGTCTGGAACAAAGTTTCCAAGGTGATGGAGATGAACGTAAAAAACGCGGGCCTCAAAGTGATTGAAGACCTGTGCGGTCACGGCATCGGCCAGGAAATGTGGATGTCGCCCCAGGTGCCGAATTATTTTTCGCCGATCAGCGGAGATTTTAAGTTGCAACCCGGCATGGTGGTGGCCATTGAGCCCATGGTCGCCGTCGGAACGAAAGAGCTGAGGGTCCTGGATGACAAGTGGACGTACGTGACAGCCGACCATAGTCTGGCCGCGCACTTTGAACACACCATCGCCGTGACGGAAGATGGAGTCCAGGTACTGACCTGCGGTCCTGAAGGCCAGGGCTGGGCGATGGGCAACTAGCTCGGCTTCTTGCTTCGTCGGGTCACCGCAAACCTGTGCGCGAATCGGCTATACTCCTGCCCATGAAAACTCATGTTGAGCGGCGGCAAAAGGCCGCAGCTGCGCAGTGGAACCTGAAAAATGAAATCGTGCTGATCGGCGCCGGTGATTACATCCACGTCCCCGGACGCGCCGATATGACTTATCCTTTCCGCTCTCATTCTGAATATACGTATCTCACTGACCGTGAGCGCCCCGGCGCAGTACTGGCTTTTGATCCGCAAAGCGGTTGGGCGGATTTTGTTCCACGCGTCACTCAAGACGAACGCGTCTGGATCGGCGCTTCGGTAGAAGACGAAGGCACGGCGTTTGAAGAGTTCGCTGCATGGCTGGAAAAGCGCAAAGGCCGCCGCGTAGCCGTATTGGGATGTCCGATCGCCGGAATCGCTTCAGACGCAGCTCTGGAAGCTGACGTTCGCGAAGGACTGAACGTGGTTCGCCGTCCTAAAGATGAAGTTGAGTTGGATCGTATGCGCAAAGCCGCCGACGCTTCACGCGTGGGCTATGCTGGCGTGCAGTCCGTGCTCAAGCCAGGCATCACCGAGCGGCAAGCGCAGATCGAACTGGAAGCTGGCTTCTTCCGTGGCGGCGGAGACCGCACGGCGTACGATTCCATTGTCGGTGGCGGAACGAATTCTGCGGTGTTGCATTTTGCGCCATCGCACCGTCCGTTCGCCGCGGGCGAGTTGATTTTGATTGACGCTGGCGCGGAAGTCGGATGCTACGCTTCTGACGTTACGCGGACGTACGCTGCGTCCGGTAAATTCACGCTGGAGCAAGCCGACATTTATAAGCTCGTGCTGGCCACCGAGGAAGCTGCGGTAAAAAAGTGCATGCCGGGAACGGAATACAAGACGATCCACATCGGCGCGTCGCGGCAAATCGCGCAAGGGCTGCTCGATCTTGGCATCCTTAAAGGCAATGTCGATTCGCTTATGGAACAGGACACGCAGGCGCTCTTCTTTCCTCACGGCGTCGGACACCTGGTTGGCTTGGGCGTCCGCGATGCCGGCGGTTATCTCCCGGGACGCAAGCGTTCGGAAACTCCGGGTCTGCGTTTCCTGCGCATCGACATGCCGTTGCTGCCCGGATACACCGTGACCATTGAGCCGGGAATTTATTTCATCCCCGCGCTATTGCAGGACGCGGAGCTGCGGCGCAAGCATCGCGACAACGTGAACTGGGACCGTGTGGACAAGATGCTGAACTTCGGCGGCATCCGCATTGAAGACAACATCCACGTCACGGAAACGGGATACGAGAACCTGACGGCCGCGATCCCCAAAGCCAGCTGAAGCGGCGAGCCGCCGCAGCTGAGAATCCAAAACCAAACCTTCTTTTGCTGTCTTCATCACAACTCGGCAACTTGCGCGTGGTGCTGGTGGCGGTG
>JANXPR010000370.1 GCA_025357215.1 Acidobacteriaceae bacterium
CATCGGTCGTTTTTTTAGTGAAGGACCAGAAGCTGGAGCGCCACGCGGTGACGTTGGGTCGAGACCAGGGCAGCGACGTGGAAATTTTGGCGGGTATTTCCCCCGGTGACAACGTAGTCATACGGGGAGCGGAGAACCTGCACGACGGCCAGGCTGTGGCCATCAAGCAATAACGCAAACATCATAAGGAGCAAACGGCAATGGTGCGAGTGGACGGATCCGGAACATCAAGCCTGATTCAAGTGCGCGGGCTGGACAAAAAGTATTCCCGCGGCGGTGAAGAGATCCACGTGCTGCAAGGACTGAACCTGGACGTTGACCAGGGAGACTTTGTGGCCTTCATGGGCCCCAGCGGCTCGGGCAAGACCACGCTGCTGAACCTGCTGGGCGGACTCGACGTCCCCACGGCGGGCAGCATCACCGTGGCCGGTGACGCCATCACCAGCATGTCGCGCGGCGCCCTGACCACCTGGCGCGCGCGGCACGTGGGTTTTGTCTTCCAGATGTACAACCTCATCCCCGTACTCACGGCGTTCCAAAACGTGGAACTGCCGCTGCTGCTTACCAGTCTTTCCAAGTCCGAGCGCCGCAAGCACGTGGAAACAGCGCTCGGCGTGGTGGGGCTGAGTGATCGCATGCAGCACTTCCCGCGCCAGCTCTCCGGCGGACAGGAACAACGCGTGACCATTGCGCGCGCCATCGTTTCCGATCCCACGTTCCTGCTGTGCGACGAACCCACGGGCGACCTGGACCGCAAAAGCGCCGACGAGATCATGCATCTCGTCCTTACTCTGGTGAAGGATTACAAGAAGACCGTACTGATGGTGACGCACGATCCGGTCGTGGCGGAAAAAGCCGACATCACGCTTCACCTGGATAAAGGCGCGCTGGTGGAATCCGGCAAGCTCGCGGGCGCGATGGCCGGAGGTGCAAGGTGAAGTACGCACGTCTGCTATTCGCCAATTTGTTTCGCAAGAAAATCCGTTTGTCGCTTTCGCTGCTCTCGTTTTTTGCCGCTCTGTTGCTGTTTGGAGTTCTGGCAGCGGTGAAAGCAGCATTCAGCGCCGGCATTGACGTGGCCGGAGTCGACCGGCTGGTAGTCATTAACCGCGTGTCGCTCATCCAGCCGATTCCTATTTCGTATGCTGACCAAATCCAGCAGATTCAGGGAGTGAAATACGTTACTCACTCCAACTGGTTTGGCGGCATCTACCAAGACCCCAAGAATTTCTTTCCGCAATTTGCCATTGATGTTGACACGTTCCGCAAGGTGTTTCCGGAATTTGTAGTTCCGGATGCCCAGTGGCAAAAATTCCTGCAAGACCGTGAAGGCGCGGTAGTGGGGGCCAAGCTGGCAGAGCGCTTCGGCTTCAAGGTGGGTGACCGCGTCCCAATTCAGGGAACCATTTTCCCGGGCACGTGGGAATTCAACATTGACGCCATCTACAAGGGCAAGGATGGCAATCAGGACGAGAGTCAGTTCTGGTTTCAATACGCCTACTTCAAGGAACGCGGGCCAGAACGCGTAAAGAGCACCGTGGGCTGGTACACGGTGCGCGTGGACAATCCGGATAACGCTCCCCGCATTGCTAAAACCATTGATGGGCAATTTGCCAACTCTCCGTATGAGACCAAAACGGACACGGAAAAAGGATTTGCCACTGGGTTCGCCAAACAGATCGGCAACATTGGAGCCCTGATTTTCATTGTTGGCTCAGTAGTGTTTTTCACGCTCTTGCTGGTTACGGCAAACACCATGGCCATTTCCGTCAGGGAACGAACCAGCGAGCTGGCGGTACTGAAAGCCGTTGGATTCTCTGACATGACGGTCTTGTGGTTTGTCATGGCGGAATCGCTGATCATCGCCGTGGTCGGCGGGGCCGCTGGGCTGCTGGTGTCTATGGCTCTCACGGCGGGCCTTTCCAAGTCCGCCGCACTTGCCAGCGTGTTGCCCATTATCGCCATTCCATTTTCGAGTCTTGGCGTGGGAGCAATTCTGGCGTTTGCCGTGGGCATCGTCAGCGGACTTATGCCGGCTTATTCCGCCATGCGCCTGCGCGTGGTGGATGCTTTAAGGAGAGTGTAACAATGGCCATTCCTGTGGTTTACAACCTGCGCAGCGTCCGGCAACGCTGGACATCCTCAGTGGTAGCGATCCTGGGTATAGCCGGAACGGCCGGCGTGTTCGTGGCCATGCTGTCCTTGGCTCACGGATTTAAGGCCACCATGATGTCGTCTGGCTCGTCAGACAACGCGATCGTCTTGCGCGCAGGCGCCAATACCGAGATGAACGGAGCAGTGACGCTGGACGACGTACGCCTCATACAAGACGCACCCGGAATCGCCCGCGATACTCAGGGCCCGCTGCTCTCGGCCGAAGCGGTGATGATCGCACCCTTCCCGCTGCTCAGCACAGGGACTGACGCCAATGTTCAGATTCGCGGCGTTTCACCCAAGGCTCTGGAAGTGCGCAAACAGGTCAAGATCATCCAGGGACGGTTTCTGAAGCCGGGACTATGGGAACTAGTGGTGGGAAGAAACGTTTCCAGCACATACGGCGGATTGGGGTTTGGCAGCTCAGTGAAATCCGGCGGCGCCACATGGCAGGTGGTTGGCGTGTTTGACGCTGGCGGCAGTGCTTTTGATTCAGAAGTCTGGGCTGACGCGTCCGTCTTGAACCAAGCCTTTAAGCGGCCGGAAAACATATTCCAGTCGGTCACCGTGCACTTGAATTCCCCCAGCGATTTCCAGAAATTCAAAGACGCCGTTACCACCAATCCGAAGTTAAACGTGGACGTTGACCGGGAAATTAACTACTACAACAAGCAGTCGCAAATGTTGACCACGCTAATCACGATCCTGGGCCTGATTGTCTCGCTCATTATGGCTTTTGGCGCGGTAGTGGGCGCGCTCAACACCATGTACTCCGCCGTTGCGGAACGGTCCCGAGAAATCGCCACTTTACGCGCCGTGGGCTTTGGCGCAGGCAGCGTGGTTTTTTCATTCACGCTAGAAGCCGTTTTGATTTCACTCATCGGCGGCGTGCTGGGCTGCGTGGCGGTGCTTCCGTTGAATGGCTTCACCACCAGTTCCATCAACTGGCAAACGTTTTCGAACCTGGCTTTTGCCTTCACGATTACTCCAACTCTAATGTCGTGGGGTATTGTTTTCGCACTGGCCATGGGGATCGTTGGCGGCATATTCCCGGCGATCAGCGCAGCGCGTTCGCCTGTAGCACCGGCGTTGCGCGGAATGTAAAAGGAAGCTGGTCGTTTTCGGTTCGATGCAGAAACAAATAAAAAGGGCCGCGGAGAATGTTGCCATCTCTACGGCCCATTTTGTTCAAATTGCAAAACGTTATGCGCCGCGAAGCACCAGTTTCTTCACCGGCATTTCCTGCAATTCGCCCACGGACGGATTCTTCATCGCCAGCCGGTTGGTTTTTTTGGAGTTGCGGAAATCCATGGCTTGTTGCGCGGCATTGCGCACATTCTGCGGAAGATCTTCTCTGCGGCAGATACTGGCCAGGAGAAACACAGCGTCCTGATGTTGCACAGCGGCAATCACGTTTACGATGCGCGCCAAAGTGCTGGCTTGCATTGGCGAGGAATAACAACGCTCCAAGCCCGCCAGGCTCATCGGATCGCCTTCAAACATGAGATCGAGAAGAGCATCTTCCACCAACGGAGGCGCGAGCAGCGGCAAAACGTTGGCGATCATGGCGGCGCGTCCGGGCAAACGGCTGTCAATCACCGCCTGCAATGCGGATTTCTGCACGCGCTCGTCTTTGTTTTCAAATGCGGGACCGATGTGCTGCAACAGATCAGGGTCCTTCAAGTCGCCCAAAAGCTTGCAGGCGTTGCGGACCACGTACCACTCTGGGCTGGTCAAACGGCGGCGCGCGGCCTGGATCGCCGGAGAGCCCAGCCGGCCCAGCAAGCGGATCAACGCCAGACGCGGTCCGGCAAGTGCTTCAGTGTCCAGGCGAATGAACAGGCGCTCCATGGCCTCCGGCCCCGCCCAACGCAGCAATACGGACGCGGTCTTGACCCAGGCGGAATCGTTTTTCTTGTCGAGGAAAATTTCAGCAATGCGGTCAACGGCCGTGGGCAAGAGAATGCCGCTCAAGGCCGGCTGGCAACAACCACTGTGGTCCGCGGGAGTCACCGCAATGATTTCTTCCAATGCGATGCCCACGCGGCGGACCATCTCGAAGTCTTCATAGGTGGCCACAATGCGCGCCAGGGCCGTCAACGCATTTGCTGCCTGCAAGTGAACCAGTTTGTTGACCTTGATGCAGCCAATCACTTGCAACAACCACTCGGTGGCGGCGCTCCAGAATTCTCCCTGGACTCCAGCCAGTGAGCGCAACAGCTCCGGGACGCGCGCAATATCGTCAATCTTGAGCGCCAGGTGATCATGCAGCACCGAAAGATACTGTATGCCGATGGCTTCAGCATCTTCCGGCTTGTTCATGCGAATCATTTCCTTGATGAGGTCAAGCGCACGGCGAAATTCCGCCGAGCTGAAGTGCGAGACGCCCAACAACTCCCGCAGCCTCTGCTTCGGCGTGAGCGAGAGCCAGCGAATTTCATCCTGGATGCGCGCGTATGTTTCTTTCGGCAAGGCGTACTGCCTGGCGTATTCGGCCAGCTTTTGTGCCAGTCGAGAAGCCGTATGCGTGGCTTGCAGACTGCGCATCAGTACGCGGAAAACCTGTTCTTCCACCACCACCGCGTCTTCACCCATGGGCATGCCGGCCAGCCGCTTCAAGGCCCAGTGCAGCGCGGTGTCTTCGAACACTTCGGCGGTTACTTCTTCCTTGGTGGCTTCCTGTCCGCTTTTGCCGGAAACCATGTTGGAATACACAACGTCCGGACGCAGCGTGCTCAGCATTTTCCCGAGTTCAACGTATGCTTTGTTGGGATCCTCTTCAGGATTGCTGAGAGACGCTTCAAATTTCTGTTCGACGGCGCGCTGAATGTCCATGAGCCCGGCGGTTGCTCCTGGGCCTCCGCCATGGCCTGCACCGTGACCGGCGCCATGGCCAACTGGACCAAAGCCACCGCGGCCTCCGTTGCCGGTACCATTACCAGTACCTGATCCCGAACCGCTTCCCGATCCGGTGCCGTGTCCGGTTCCGTGACCTTGGCCACCGTGACCAGTCGATGGTCCGCTAACGCTGCCGTGCGTGTGCACGACCGTTCCTGCGCCGCTTCCGCCATTGCCTGCTCCGCTACCACTGCCGCCGGCAAAACCGCCACTGCCTGTGCCATGGCCGCCATTACCAGAACCCGCTCCCATCAAGGCAGAACCACTATCGCCTGAGCCCGTACCCGAGCCGGTACCGCTGGAATCTCCATTCCCTGTTCCCATGCCGGCTTCCATGCGCGTGAGCATGGTTTCAATTCCTTGCGAGAAGCCTGAATTCATGTTGGAGAGAGCTTTGGAAATCAAATACTCTTCCGAGCCAACGTCCAGGACGGTATCACCATCCGCATTGCGTGTTTCCGTTTTGAGTGCGGGAAAGATACGGACAAACTCGAGCTGTTTCTGCTCCAGAAAAGCCACCAGCCCGCCGGCTTCTTCGATCACTTTGGGATTGGTTCCCAGGGTGCCAATGGCGGTGCGATATGCGGTAAGCGTGATGCCGGCTTCAAACGTCACGGCGCCAATGCCGCGGCGCAGAAATTCGTTTTCCAGCGGCTTCAAGCCTTCTTCCGTGGTGAGAATGTTGTTGAGCAGAATGCGCTGGTCAATAAAACCGAGCGTCAGGCTGCGTGACTGCTTGAGCAGCGGGTTCAGAAATTCATAGCTCCGCTGCAACAATCCCGCGGCGCTCTTGTGGTCAGCGGAAAACATATTGACCATTTTGAGAAGCTGCTGTAGCGATCGCGCGAAGCGAATGCTAAAGGCTTTCAACTGTTTGCTATCCATCATCCTGCACACCTTCAAAAGAGAGACTTGGGCCACTCTCTTTTGCGGAAACCCATACTTATTAATCGGGTTATAGCACTGGCGTGATATAGGGCACAGGTGACTTAAGTAAGGTAGTGCGTTCGCGGCTTTAGAAGGCTCTTATCGCTGCTGCTAAACCACTGACAACAATCAACAAGTCTTCGAGTAAGTGTTTCCACCCGGTTACTTTTGTGGGCAACATGGGACAAGCGAAGCGGTAACTGTGGTCATCTCCTCGACACCCGTTTTGATCGTCCTCCGCCAAAAGACAACTTAGTGCGAAGTAAGGTGGGGGCAGAGGTCGAGCAGCCAAAAAGAAAACGCCGCATCAGTTGGGACCGATGCGGCGTAAATTTTAGAACAAGAAACGTGAAAGCTACCAGACGTGGCAGGCGTTGTCTGACACCATCTTCTGTCCCGCCTTGCAGCCCCAGGCCTTGGCAAAGTCGGAGCTGTTCTGCACCGTGCCCTTCACGCGATATTCACCCGGTGAGTGCGGGTCGGTTTTGGCCAGCACTCGGGAGCTTTCCGGCGTTGCGTTCTGGCACCACACCTGGGCAAAGCCGATGTAGAACCGTTGCTCCGCCGTGAACCCGTCTTTCTTTTCGGCCAGCTTGGCGTCTTTTTCCATTTGCCGGCGCAGCGCCATCAGGGCAATGTGCATGCCGCCGTTGTCGGCGGTATTTTCACCCAGCGTGAGCCGTCCGTTGAGATGCAGGTCATCCACCGCGACGAACTTGCTGTACTCGTCGGCAACGCAGGTGGTGCGTTTCTCAAATTCCTGGCGGTCGGCATCGGTCCACCAGTTGGTCAGGTTGCCGTCGGCGGCAAACTTGCTGCCTTGATCATCAAAGCCGTGGGTGAGTTCGTGACCAATTACCACGCCGATGCCGCCATAGTTCACGGCTTCGTCCACGCTGCGGTCAAAGAACGGCGGCTGCAAAATTCCCGCCGGGAAATTGATGTCATTGTTCGACGCGCTGTAATACGCGTTGACCGTGGGCGGAGTCATGCCCCACTCTTTTTTGTCCAGCGGACCGCCAATCTTGGCGTAGTTGCGCTTGATTTCAAAAGCCCGCGCGCGCTGCACATCGCCCAACAGATCGCCGCGGACGATGCTCACCGTGCCGTAGTCCTTCCACTTATCCGGATAGCCGATCTTGTTGCTGATGGCGTGCAGTTTAACCAGAGCCTGCTTCCTGGTTTCCGCCGTCATCCAATCCAGGTTCTGAATATCTTCACCCAGAGAGGATTCCAGCGCGTCCACCATTTGCAACATGCGGTCTTTGCCTTCTTTGCCGAAGGTGGCGTCCACATATGATTGGCCCAGGGCTTCACCCAACAGGCCGTCCGTGGTCTGTACGCAACGCTTCCAGCGCGCTTGCTGCTCTTTTTGTCCGTTCAGATATTGGCCGTAAAAGCTGAAGTTGGCTTTCACAAAATCTTCTGAGAGGAAGTTGGCGGCAGAGCGCGTCGCGTGCCAGCGCAGGTAGCTCTTCCAGTCGTCTAGCGAAACGGAATCGATCACCGGGCTTATTTTGGTGAAGTAATCCGGCGGAACCACGTTGACTTCCGCAAAGCTCGGCGCGCCCGTGGCGGCAAAGAAACGGTCAAAATGAAAATTAGGAGCCAGGGTGGAAAGCTCCGACACTTTCATTTTATGGTCGCGATTTTTGGGGTCGCGCAACATCACGCGTTTCATCGCGGCATCTGCCAGTTTGGTTTCCAGGTCCATCACCCCCTGGGCTTCTTTGGCAGCGGCTTCCTTGCTGTCACCCAGAAGGGTAAACACGGTCGTCAAATGTTCCACGTACTTGGCGCGCGTTTCCTTGGACTTATCGTCCTGGTCAAAGTAGTAATCGCGATCTGGAAGGCCCAGACCGCCCTGACCCACGCTGGCAATGATCATGCTGGCGTTGTGCAGGTCTGGCTGTCCGCCAAAACCAAACAGCGCCGGCGCGCCCTGGGCGTGCAGCCACGCAACGGTTTCCATGAGCTGGTCCTTATTGCTGACGGCGGCAATCTTGTCGAGCTCCGATTTCAGCGGAGCTTTGCCCTTGGCGTTAACGCCGGCTTCATCCATGCAACTGGCATACATGTCGCCGACCTTCTGCATCGCCGCGGAGCGCTTGGGATCAGGCGTGGCGGCTTTCTCCAGAATGTCATGCAGGACAGAACGGTTGTATTCGGCAAGTTCGTTGAATCGTCCCCAGCGCGATTGATCGGAAGGAATGGGATTGTTTTTGCGCCAGTTACCGCAGGCGTACTCGTAAAAGTCCTCGCAGGGATTTACGGTTTTGTCCATGGCGGAAAGATCAAAAGACTTGGGACGAGCCGCGGCTTTTGCTTCCGGAGCCGCTGCCGCAGAGGCCGGCTGGCCGGGAGCGGACTTGGCGTCCGGTTTCTGGGCAAAGCTGCTTGGCGCAAAAACCGCCAGCGCGCACACTAACACAATGAGAAAAGCTACCTTGGAACGCATAGAGGCCTCATTCAAGAGAAAGTATTTGAGAAAACTGAAAAGTTTATGCTCAATCCCGGCGACTGTAAACCACGGAAACACAGGTAAGAATCTGCCCCCAGAAACTAGCCTTCATAGTCTTTGAAATACTTTGCGTCTAAACGCTTTTCTTTCCGTTTGTGAAAGCGGGTTTGTAAAGCTTTTTGCGGCTTTTTAAGCCAGCCAAACGACCGCTGGCCATGGCGACTGCAAAGGGTTCCTGCCGAAAGTAACGGCGACTTTGTCTATTCTTTACTTGCCTTCGCAGTGGGACTTGCTAAATTATGAGACTCGTTCATTAAACGATACCGCCACGTCAGGTTAAGAGTAAGAAGGTGCCTGCGGGCGTAAATTCCACGTTTCCCGGGAAGAACATCTGTCTACCGCGAACCAGGCCGCAGCGCAACCCGGCAACTTTATCGTCCGCAGCGAATCGCTGAAACGGGTGATGCGGCTGGCGGAAAAAGTCGCGCGCCATCCGGCAGCGGTGCTGGTTGTGGGCGAGACCGGAAGCGGCAAGGAGATGGTGGCCCAGGCCATCCACCGGCATTCGCTGCGCAACCACCAATCCATTATTGAAGTGAACTGCGCGGCTATCCCGGAACACCTGGTGGAAAGCGAACTCTTTGGTTACGAGAAAGGCGCGTTCAGCGGAGCCGATTCACTCAAGCCCGGCTTCTTTGAACTCGCGGACAAAGGCACTCTGTTTCTGGACGAAATCGGTGACCTGGACCAGAAAATCCAGGTAAAGCTGTTGCGCGTACTCGACGGCGCTCCCTACTACCGTCTGGGCGGCAGCAAAAAAGTCAGCGTGGACGTGCGCGTAGTGGCCGCTACCAACCGCGATCTTGAAGATCTGGTTCGCGCCGGACGTTTCCGCAGCGATCTTTATCATCGTCTTGCGCAATTTCAATTGGATGTTCCGCCACTGCGCGATCGTCCGGAAGACGTACTGGGCATTGCCGAGCAAGTTCTGCACGAACATTACCCGGAATCCGCTTTCACGCCGGACGCCGTGGAAGCCCTAGTCACCTACCCGTGGCCGGGGAACGTGCGTGAGCTACGCAATATTGTTTTTCGCGCCGTCTTACAAGCGCCACGCGCACAAGTGGAAATCACAGCAGAAGATTTGAACCTTCCGGACTCCGTACCGCGCAACGATGACCAGCCTGAACTCAGCGGCGACCTGGATCACATGGAACGCCAGGCGATCTTCCAGGCTTTGGACAAATGCGGCGGCAATCAAGGCAAGGCCGCGGAGGCGCTGGGCATTTCGCGCCGGACACTGCTACGTAAGCTCAAGACCTATCGCGAATCCGGCGAAGAGTCTCCGGCTGGCATACTCAGCCTGAGCCAGCAGCGCTACTATCGCGCCAACCTTGAACTTCCCGTACGTGTGCGCCATGCCGCCGAAGAGTTCGACGGTATGCTCCTCAACTTGAGCCTGGGCGGCGCCGGGGTTAAGACCGACCGGGCGTTGAAATCCGACTCTCCAATTTCCATTCGTTTCACCATCCCCGGAGGACGATCAGAAACCGATATCGCCGGCCGCGTTACGTGGACGAACAAAGAAGGCCAGCACGGTGTCCAGTTCGGCGATATGCCGGCCCCGCTGCGCACAACTTTGCAACGCTGGCTGCGTGCTGAAATGAAGAAAGACGGCTGGGAACTCGGGAACGACGAGTAATGTTTTCTTTTGCGGGAACCTCAACCTGCAATCAACTCACTCACTTTTCGATTGGAGGGCCACCCTGGGGCGGAGGTGGAGGTGCGCTGGACTCCGACCATGAATTGAGGCTGAGTGAAAGCGAATCTCCCGCATCCAGTTTGGGTAGCGCCACCAGGAGCAAGAGCGCGATGGGGCCAATTAACAGGCCGAGGATCGCCCACATGCGACTGCGGTTCTTTTTGTCCTCCACGTAAAAACACGCGGCGACCATCATACCCAGACCAACAGCGGTCCAAAGAAAAGCAAGGATTACCGCGAATACAATCCCGATCCACACGCCCACCTTGGTGTTGGAGGATTCCTGCTCCCGGGAAACAAAGATGCCAAACACGATCAGACCGGCTACGTAGAGGCCAAATATCAGTTGCAGCGCAACACTTGTAATGGTCATGGCGCATATAGCCTAGGCCGGGCAGGACAATCCCGTCAATCATCTGCCGCACACGATTTTGCGCCGCAAGTCGGCTTTGCCAGCAATGATCTCCACCGTCGTATACTCATACCGTCCATGAAGCCTGAAGAGATACTTTCCCTCGCTGAGTTTGAATCCATCGCGCCCGAACACATGTCGCCCATGGCGCTGGCGTACGTTTCCGGCGGAGCGGCGGACGAACTCACCATGCACGCCAATAATGAAGACTGGCGGCGCATCAAGCTCAAACCGCGCGTGCTGGTGGACGTTTCGCACCTGGACCTCAGCACCGAACTGTTCGGCCACAAGATGGACACGCCGATCCTGCTGGCGCCGGCGGCGTTCCATCGGTTGTTTCATCCGGACGCCGAATTGGCCACGGTAGCCGGAGCCAATCACGCCAAGGCCACCATGGTGATGAGTTCTTACGCCACGGAAGCCGTGGAGAGCGTGACCGCGGTCGCCAAACATCCAATCTGGTTTCAGTTGTACACGCAGACGGACAAAGAGTTGACTCGCGAAATGGTCGAGCGCGCACAAGCCGCCGGATGCAAAGCGCTGTGCGTGACGGTAGATACTCCGGTGCTGGGAGCGCGGCATCGCGAAAGCCGCTCGCATTTCCATCTTCCCGCGGATTTCAAGCTGCCTAATTTGAATTTAGGAGCTATCAGCCACCGTCCGGTGCGCGGAGCAATCTACAGCGAGTTGCTGAATCCCCAGCTCACATGGAAAGACATTGAATGGCTGCGTTCGATCGCCAAAGTCCCTTTGCTGCTTAAGGGAGTAGTGAATCCTGACGACGCATTGCATGCCGCCAACTCCGGCGTCGATGGGTTGATCGTCTCCAACCACGGCGCGCGTAACCTGGATACGCTTCCCAGTACGGCACAGGCGCTGCCGCGCATCGCGGAAAAAATTCAAGGCAGGATTCCTTTGCTGGTGGATGGAGGAATTCGGCGCGGCACGGACATACTAAAAGCTATTGCCCTGGGTGCAACATCCGTCCTGGTGGGCCGTCCTTATTTATACGCTCTGGCGGCAGCCGGATCGCAGGGGGTGGCGCGAGTCTTGGAAATTCTTAAGACAGAGCTCGAAATGGCCATGGCGCTGACCGGGCGGACGACGATCAAGGAGATTGATCGCTCAGTGTTGTGGGAGTGAGGCTTGGCCAGGAGAGCGTAATGAAAAAGGCACTCATCGTCTTGCCCGTGGTTGCAGTTCTTGTAGGCGGTGTGGCAGCTTACCTTTTCTTGCATGGCGCGGGAACGCTTTCTTATGAAGACACCACCAATTTCAAAGTTTCAGAGACGAATGATCTGGGAACTCCGGTTGTGCATATTTCCGGCTTTGCCTTTCACGGCGCATTGACCGTTAAGGGGATTACGGTTGAACCTGAAGGACTCTCCCTGGTTGTCCTTGTTCATCTCACGCTTGTAGGCAAAGGGCACAACCCTTTCGACTGTGATGTGCGCGTCCCAGATTGGGCCAACGAGATTCGCTATGGCAAGGAAAGAAAAATCATCTGGCAGAGGCAGGCCCCGAAGACGAACACAGCAATTGTGCCGCCCTAAAGGTGCTCTGATAAATTTGACGGCTCTCGTCCAAGCCTCAACGGCATTCACAACGAGCCATGGGTTAGCTAACGGATAAGAGCTAACGGCTAACAGCAGCTTTTTCACGAACTCCCAATCAGCACGCCAGCCGCAAACACCAGCATTCCGCCCAGCACGACTTGCAGCGTCGCGGACACCCACGGTGAATCCATGAAACGGTGCCGCACCCAGGCTATCGTGCCCAGTTCGGCCAATACGACTACCAGCGCCACCACCATCGCCACTTTGAAATTGGGGATCAGAAATGGCAAGGTGTGTCCAATGCCACCCAAGGTGGTCATCAAACCGCAGACCAGTCCACGGATCCAGGGATGGCCGCGGCCGGTAAGGCTGCCGTCATCAGAGAGCGCTTCGGCGAATCCCATGCTGATGCCCGCGCCAATCGACGCCGCCATGCCGACCAGAAACGCGATATGCGACTGGTGCTGAGCAAACGCTGCGGCGAAAACTGGCGCCAACGTAGAGACTGATCCATCCATCAACCCGGCGAGTCCAGGTTGAACGATCTGCAAGACAAACAGTTTGCGGTTGGCAGCGTCTTCCTGGCCGCGGGCGGCTTCGTCCAGTTTCACTTCCAGCGTTCCGGCGCGATGCTCATGGCCGCGCTCTTCCTGGGCCAGATCGTTGAGTAGCTGGCGGATGCTGGCGTCACGCGTGCGGTCGGCGGCTTTCTCGTAATAACGCCGCGTTTCCAGTTCCATGGTCGCAGCTTCTTTGCGCACCGCTTCCAGCCGCAACGGCTTGGTCAGCCACATAGGACGCCGATTCACCAGTCCGCGCACGTCATTGCGCCGGACGAGCGGAATGTGCTCGCCAAACTTGCTGCGGTACAGGTCGATGAGGCGGCGGCGATGCCCGGATTCCTCTTCCCGCATCTCGTCAAACATGGACGCGGTGGTGGGAAAGGTTTCACGCAGACCCTCGGCATAGTCGGCGTAAATGCGCTCGTCTTCTTCTTCCAAAGAAATGGCCAGCGCAGGATTTCCTGTTCAGTAAGGCTCTCAAAGGTACGCATAGGTGAGCGGAAATTGTAAACGATTTGCGCGGGGCGGGCGCGAGGATGAAAGTCGCCGTTTTCCGTAGCGCAGAATTGGGCACGGGCACGCAACGATAGAAATCGCACCCTGTCATCTTGAGCAAGGACGAGGGAGTGAAGCGACCGAGACCGCGTCGAAAGATCCCGAGGATCTCTTCTCCACGAGGCCGATACAAGGTGTTCTCCCAAAACCTTCTTAGCTGGACGGGTTGCGATTCAGGGAGACGGCCCTTGGTGAGAACTCCCTGAATCGCCATGGTCGTTTAAAAATTCCCGGGATCTTTCGACGCGCCCTCACTCGCTAACGCTCGCTCGTGCTTGCTCAAGATGACAGGGGTTAAGGCGCCGTACTTTATGGAAATCAGCCTACTGGCGGAAGACAGCTGCGCAACATCAATACGCAACATTTATTTAATAGAAGAACATTTAAAGAACGGCGCATTCAAATTTAGAATCTCTCCATGCTTGCCCCTTACGCTTTGCGGGCCGAAGAAAGCCGTGGACGCCGTTATCCTGAGCCGGCCCACGCTTACCGCAATGACTTCCAGCGCGACCGTGACCGCGTGGTCTACTCACGGGCGTTTCGGCGGCTGGAAAACAAGACGCAGGTATTCACCGTCCGGCACTCGGACCATTTTCGCAACCGCCTCACGCACACGATTGAAGTCGCGCAGATTTCGCGGACCATCGCCGCCGCCCTGGACTTGAATGAAGACCTGGTGGAAGCCCTGGCCCTCGCGCACGATGTCGGCCATCCTCCATTTGGGCACGCTGGCGAGCGTACGCTGGACACGCTGATGCGCGAACACGGCGACCAGTTTGACCATAACCTGCATGCGTTGCGCATTGTGGAACAATTTGAACAGCGCTACGCCGACTTCCCCGGACTGAACCTGACATTTGAAGTCCGCGAAGGGATTGTGAAGCATTCGCGCGACTACGATCCGGCAAAGTTTCCGCAGCTGGCCGAATACGCGCTGGATCAGCGTCCGCCGCTCGAAGCCCAACTCATCGACATGACTGACGAAATCGCTTATTGCACCGCCGACATCGACGACGGCGTGGAAGCCATGATCCTTACGCGCGAGCAGGTCCGCGAAAGCGTCCCGGCATTTGCGCGGCTGTATGAGGAAGCCGAACGGCTCTATCCCGATGCCGCCGAGAAACTGAAATTCAATGAAGCGCTCAAGCGCGTGCTCGACCGGCTGGTCAGCGACCTGATCACCCACAGCAAAAAACAGTTCGCTGAGGCGGGCGTGCAGTCGGCGGACGACGTCCGGCGGCTCCCCAAGCGCTTGTTTGCCTTTAGCCCTGAAGTGGACGCCGAGCGTCAACAGATTCGCGACTTCCTTTATCCTGCTCTTTACTTCAGCATGGATCTGAAGCCGGAAAAAGAACAGGCCGAGCAGGTGATCACCGAATTGTTTGGGTTCTTTATGCAGTCTCCGCACGAACTTCCGCCCAGCTATCAGGAAAAAACGCAGCAGGAGCCGGTCTACCGCGTGGTATGCGACTATATTGCCGGAATGACGGACAACTACGTCCGCGAGCAGCATAGAAGGTTTTGTGTCGCGATGAACCGCATTTAGAGACTAGCCTATATTGCTCAGCGCTCGCAGCCAAGCTACGCTGTTCAGCGGTTTTCAAAGAAAAGATGCGATAAAATCCCTCTCATGACCTCCCGCCCGCAATCTGACGAAGCCGCAGAATATTATTTCGGATACATCAACCGCGTTCCTGATGGCGACATCGTTGGCACACTGGAAAAGCAACTGGAATCGACCACCGCCTTCCTGCAGAAAATCTCCGAAGAAAAATCTCTGCATCGTTATTCGCCGGACCGCTGGAGCATCCGCGAGATGCTGAACCATATCAATGACGCAGAGCGCATCTTTGCCTACCGCGCTTTGTGGTTTGCCCGCGCGCTCGAGCCCGCCCTGCCCGGTTTTGACCAGGACGTTTGCGCCGCCGCGGCCTACGCCGACAAATATTCCTGGGCCAGCCACCTGGAAGATTTTCGCAGCGTCCGCCAGGCCACGCTTACCATGCTTCGTAACCTGCCGGATAACGCCTGGGCGCGCAGCGGTACGGCCAGCGACAACCTGATTACCGTCAACGCCATCGCGTACATCATTGCCGGGCACTTGGAGCATCATCTGGCGGTGCTTCGCGAAAAGTATGGCTTGGCTTAGAAGGACTGCTTACGACCAAGCTGCGGACAGGTCGGCTGAATCCGCGCCGGAGTATTTCCGCGTCAACTTGCGCTGTCGGCACCCATCAACTTGTCTTGTTCCGGCTTGGAACGCATCTGTTCCTCCTTGCACCCAAAATGATGCTTTTCCTCCCGAACTTGTACCCTTTCCCGCCCTGGCCGAGCAAAAATTACTCGGTAGACCTGAGGTGGGCCCTAGGGTATAAACCGTAAGCGATTGAAAATAATACAGATATTTACGGGCCATTTACGCCTGGGTTTGGCAATCAGCGTGTACTAGCTAAGAAGCGTACGGTTATGCGCAGTCGGGGGTTGGGCGTACCAAACAGCCCCGATGCAAGAAAATTTAAGCAACCCCCGGTTCGGAGGAAATCCGCAATGAAGAAGTCTTATATTTTGTCGCTTTCACTGGTCGCCGCGCTGGCCGTTCCCGCGCTGGCGCAACAGACCCAGTCCAACCCGCCGCAGGATTCCCAGGCGCAGACGCAGACTGTGGACCAGTCAGCGACCGGCAAAGAGCCGTTGAAGTATGAACGCCATGAGGGTTTCTGGGGCAAAATGAACCCCTTTGCCCGCAAGAAATATGTCACCCGCCAGCTGGATCCGATTCGCGGCCGCGTGAATGAGCTGGATGAGCTCACCGCGAAGAACGCCAAGATGATCGCTGACGTTGACGCCCGCTCCACTGAAGGCATCCGCAACGCTCTCAGCAAAGCCAATGAAGCTGACAGCCATGCGCTGGACGCCGGCAATCGCGCCAACCAGGCGCAGCAGACGGCCCAGACCGCGCACACCAAGATCGCCGGCGTGGAACAGACCGTAGCCAAGATTGACCAGTACACGCCCATCACGCAGGCGGAAATCCGCTTCCGTCCGGGACAGACCACGCTGAGCCCCAACGCGAAAGAAGCGCTGGACCAGATGGCTACCACCCTGAAAGGCCAAAAGGGCTACATTGTTGAAGTGCAGGGCTTCTCGCCCGGTGCCGGCACCACGGCCATTGAAAGCTCGCGCGAAATGGCGCAGATGGTGGTCCGTTACCTGGTGCTGAACCACAACATTCCGCTGTACCGCATCTACACCGTCGGCATGGGCAATGCCCCGCTGCAGGGTGAAGATGGAAAGATGAAGCGCGCCCGCGGTGGACGCGTGGAAATCAGCCTGATGAAGAACAGCTTGAGCGATCTGCAGGCCAGCGATTCAACTGCTGCCCCCACGACTGCTCCGGCCGCGACTGTTCCGGCTACGAAATAAGTTTGCCCTGAAGAAATACTCCATCCTCAGTACTCAATGACTCATTTACCCCCTGCTTCGGCAGGGGGCTTTTTTTCTGTCGCTTCGCTCCAAACCGCTTTGAGATTCTCTTCCTGGTTAAGACCATTCCGCCTTGGTACGACGGGCTCGGCGCGCAAGTCGGCCTCGCCCTTAAATTTTGGCTTCAGCCGTGCGGTAAGTTTGTTTATTTTCTCCCGAGCTTTTAGCCCCGGCGGAACGCCAGCACTGCATTCAATCCGCCGAATGCGAACGAATTAGACAGCGCGTACTCCAACTGCGCTTCGCGCGCGGTGTTGGGGACGTAATCCAGGTCGCATTCCGGATCGGCTGTGGTGAAGTTGGCCGTAGGCGGGATGATGCCTTCCTTTAGCGCCATCAGCGTGGCTGCGGCTTCCAGTGCGCCGGCAGCGCCTAGCGCGTGTCCGTGCATGGATTTCGTCGAGCTCACTGCCAGCTTCGCTGCGTGCGCGCCGAAGACGGCTTTGATCGCCCGCGTCTCCATCGAGTCGTTGTTCTGTGTGCCGGTGCCGTGGGCGTTGATATAACCGATCTGTTCCGGCGCGAGTTGCGCATCGTCGATGGCGGCTTTCATCGCGCGTGCGGGACCTTCGTCGGTGGGTGACGTGATGTGTCCGGCATCAGACGTCATGCCGAAGCCAACCATCTCGCCATAGATTTTTGCACCGCGCGCCCTCGCGGCGTCGAGCGGTTCCAGAACAAACATCGCCGCGCCTTCACCCAGGATCAGGCCTTTACGATCCTTGCAAAACGGACGGCACGTATCCGGCGCCACCACGCGCATCGCCTCCCAGGCTTTGAGCAAGCCAAAGCAGAACGGCGCTTCACTGCCTCCGGTGATCGCGGAATCGACCTGGCCGCTGCGGACCATCCAGAAGGCCTGGCCTATGGCGTGATTCGAAGACGAGCACGCGGTGGAAATCGTGAACGCCGGGCCGCGAATGCCGAACTCCATGGAGATATGGCTAGCGCCGGCGTTGGCCATGGCGCGCGGAATGCTGAGTGGATGCATCCGGTTGGAATCTTTCTGGTAGAGCGACACGTAGCCTGCGTCCGTGCTGGACTGGCCGCCGATGCACGATCCGGTGATGACCGCCGTCTTCTCCGCCACCTGCGGCGTGATCTGCAAGGCCGAATCGGCGACGGCTTGCCGCGCCGCGACAACTGCCAGCTGCGCAAAACGATCGAGCATGTCTGCCCTGCCCGCTTCAAAATGTTGGGCGGCATCGAACCCGCGGACCTCAGCGCCATTTTGAAAACGCATTTTGGTCATGTCCATGGATTGGATGGGACCAATCGCGCTGCGGCCCGCGCGCAATCCGGCCCAGGACTCGGCCAGATCAAGTCCCAGCGGACTCAGTATTCCTATTCCGGTAATGGCAACGCGGCGGAGGGCCATGCAGGCGACGGCTTAGGCGGTCCCGGAAGCGGGGCTTCCCGAAGACGAGTTGGAAGCAGGGTCGGCGGCGATGATTTCGTGCAGCTTTGCCACCAGATCAGCCACGCCGGTCACGGACTTTGCGGCTTCGTCCGGAACGGAGATGTTGAACTCATTCTCAATCTCAAAAATCAGATTGATGGAGTCCAGCGAGTCCAGGCCCAGCTCGGCAAATGTGCTGTCCGGTTTCAGGTTTTCGCGGGGGAGCCGCTTCACGGAGGCGATCAAGTCCAGAACTTTTTCGGTGATGTTGTCAGCCATAGTCGGGGGCTCAAGACCTACGGGAATATTGTACCTGCAACAGCTCAGAAATTTCACCGCAGAGGACGCA
>JANXPR010000387.1 GCA_025357215.1 Acidobacteriaceae bacterium
CGGCACCGACGGCGTTGCCCGGAAGCTGATCCAGCGCGTGCCCACCAGCAGACTCGCCAGCATCGGCGGACCGCAATGCATCGTCCACGGATAGCTCATGGTCACCCACAATAGCGCGGCGTGAACGGCGATCGAGCGCGGTGGTCCAAGCCACGCGGGCCAGCCAGGTCTTCTTATTGCGCACTTGCGCTAACCCTGTATTGGACTTCTGAACCAACCTAAAAACTTTCAGGAAGCATTCCTGAGCGGCATCTTCCGCGTCATGGTGGTTGCGCAGAATGGAGTAAGCGATCCGAAAAACCATCGGCGTGTGCTCGGAAACCAGGGACTCGACAACTTCTCTCTGGGCTTCCACATCGCTAGAGTTCGCCTGCTTCAGGACGGTTTCTCCAAGAATTGCCTGTCCGGCCATTATGCCTTCCTGGATAGAAAGACTGCAGGAGAACGGAAAGTGTTCTGATTTTTTGCAAAGGAAGTTTGGATCACATGCCCGCTGTGATCAAAAGGCTAAAGCTGGCTTAGGCGCGAGGTTTTAAGCGTGTTCTTTGCCGGCAAGAACGACCGCTGGTTCCAGGCTGGCGACAACCTTAATTGGCAGTTCCAATGCCACGCGGGCGCCCCTGGGCTCCAGGTTCACAGCCTGGACTTCCCCGCCATGCTCTTTCACGATGCCATAACAAATGCTGAGTCCCAGTCCAGTGCCCTTGCCTACGGGCTTGGTGGTATAGAAAGGATCGAAGACGCGGTTAGGATCGGCGAATCCGGGGCCGCTATCGTCAAAGAACATGACCACGCGGTCACCGCGGCGGACAGCTTCAATGCGGATGCGCTTTTCGCGCGTGGTTTCCAGGGCGTCCATGGAGTTGTTCAGCAGGTTCAGCAGAATCTGCTTGAACTGATCTTCATCCAGTGCCACGTTCGGGAGGTCCGCCGCCACGTTTAACTGGACTTCCACGTCATTGTTGCGGATATGGTACTCACGCAAAGAGAGCACTTCCTGCAAGAGCGTGTGCAGGTTTGACGACTTCTTTTCCAGGGTGTTCTGGCGGGCAAAGCGCAAAAGGTTTTCAATGATGCGGCGCATGCGCTGGGCTTCACGGCTCATCTTGTCCAGCTTCTGCCGCGCCGGGCCGGTCTTGATTTCGTCGGTCATCAACTCGGAGTAGCCGATGATGGAAGTCAGCGGGTTATTCAGTTCGTGCGCCACGCCGGCCACAAGCTGCCCGATGGCGGCGAGTTTTTCCGCGCGCGCCAACTGGCGGTGCAGTCCGGTGTTATCCACGGTAACGGCCAGGTCGCCGGCCAGCAATTCAATCTTGGACATTTCCTCCGCGTTCACGCGATCCAGATCACGCGGGTCATCCAGCGCAATTACTCCTACGTAAGCCCCGCGCGTTGATTGCAGCGGGACAAACACGCGGTCCCCTTTGCTCCAGCGCAGATCGGCCGAGATGGGCAGGTCGCTGACCGTCAGCTTCAAGTCGGCAAGTTCGCCGCCGCGAATCAAGCGCGACGTTCCGCCCAGGCGCGTGCCCATCCGGAACAGCTTGACCAGGTGGTCCATCTGCCACAACCGCGCACAATTATCCTTCACCTGTTCAACGGCGTCTTCTTGCAGCCCCGCATGCCCGGCAAGGTACAGCGTACGGCCGTCTGTACTTAGCACAATCGTCACGCGACGAAAGGTGCTGGTGGCAACAATGGCCGTGGCAATTTCATAGCTCAGCGAATTTACGTCCACACCGGTGAGCAACCGCGACGTGATGCCCGCAAACATCTGGAGCTGGCGGTTCACTTCATGTTCGCGCTCAATGGCCGCCTGCAATACGCCGGATTTCTCTTCCAACAGTGTGAGAATCATGCCAAAGGCCACAAAGAATTTAGGCGTGTTCCAGAGTTCCGGATTGATCTTCACTCCCGGAGCGTGCAGGAATACCCAGTGGCTTACGGGAAAAACCATGCCCCACAGGACGAACCCCACGGCGCTGGTGACTACCCCAGGCGACCATGTGCGATAGCGCTTCCAATAAAGGAAAGCAGGAAGACCAAAGCCTAGGGTAAATAACGAAAGCAGGCCAAAATCGTAATCACGCTGGCAGGAGTAATAAATGGAGAAGAAACCCGTGATCATGAGGACGGGCATCCAGACAGCGGCGTCCATGGTGACTTTACGGAACAAGGTCACAAAAATGGGCACACCAAAAAAGATCAGGGCAAAGCTGGTGATATAAAGAGTCCGCCAGTCAAGATCAAACGCTTCGCCGGTAAGCGTGGCCAGCACCGGCACGCCGGTGAGCACGACCAGGCCTGCGGTCATCTTCTTGTGTTCAAAAAATGAAGTAAGCGAAGCAATGAAAAAAACGGAGGCCAGCAGCAAGGAACCCTGATCGACGATCCAAATGGTAGGAGAAGGGGTTCCATGATGCGGCTGAAAGATGCCGGCCACAAAGTGAATAAAGATCAGTACCCAAGCGACAGTCCACAGGTTCAGCCGCGCTGAATTGACTCGGCGGCGCAGAGCAACGAAGATTCCCACCAGAACAGCCAACACTAATATGGTGGGAAGTTTATCGGGTAATGCAAACATAAGACTTCCCTGAGGACCTGATCTGTCCCGAGCGTAGCACAGAGGTATCAGCCCTCCGTAGACCAATTGAGACGCCGGCCATGACTTTGGTAATCAACCCGGCAATGTGCAAAGGCCCGCATTTTCGGGTGGTTACGGAGGGTTTTTGACGCGACCGCGGACAAGCTCTATACTTCGAACCAGGATTGCACGTCCGCGCAAGATTTCTCGATTCGGGCGGTTAGCTCAGCTGGTTAGAGCGCCTGCCTTACAAGCAGGAGGTCCACGGTTCGAGCCCGTGACCGCCCACCATTCTTTTCAACAAGTTACCGAGTTTACTGTTTAGGGTAATAATATACTTGACAAATCAAATGGTATAGGCGATAATCTCCTACATGAGAGCTAAACTTAAGACCGATAAGACCTTGCAGGATGCAATCGTATTTTTCAGCAACCCCGACAATTGCTTGGATTACATGGTCAAT
>JANXPR010000405.1 GCA_025357215.1 Acidobacteriaceae bacterium
CCCATGTAGAAGTTCAGGCGGGAAACGCGGCGTCCGGCTTTTTCGCCCGTTCCGTAGAGGTCGCCGTAAATTGAGTCAGCCAGGTCACGTGCGCTGGAATCTTCCTTGGTGATGCCGCGGGCAATGTCATAAAGGCGTTCGCGATAGCGGGTGAGGAAGACATCCCAGGCCGGATCGTGTCCGGCGGCACAGGCGCGGGCCAGTGCCAGCTCTTCCAGTTTGAGATCGCACCAGAATTGCAAACGTTGCGGCTGGGCGGCGGCCGGAATATATTTCTGGGCCACCTGTTCAAGCACACAGACAAAATCTTCCTGAGTCAGGCCGTAGTTTTTCCCGCCGCTTTTCTCAAACAATTCGCGGACGGTTTGTGTGCTCATTTCCATCGGCCTGGGACCCGTACTCATTGTGCGGATAGTATCAATTTTACTCGCAAGAAGCGTGCCTTTATCCATTCTTAATTTGACACCATTGGGGATACGCAAGCTGAAGGGATCTTTCTATGAAAAAGCTTGTCTTTGCTGGAACTTTTCTCACCCTTACAGCCATGCTGTTTTGGATGTCCGCTTCTGCGGGAACCCGTTCTTTTGACGGGATTCCCGTATCGGGAGACTACAAGCTCCTGGAACCTATCACCCACGGCGACCTTACCATCTTTCCGGTAGTTTCCGCCAAGGGTCGTGACACCAGTGACTTTCTAACCCTGGACGAAGGTATTCGTTCCGGCGAAGTTGTTGTAACTGAAACCGGTAATCTGCATCCTATGGTCAGGCGGCACAACACCGCCCCCATTCAACAGGGGGGCGGAGCGCAGGTGAACCGCTTGGTGCTGGTGAACAACTCTAAGCATCCACTGATTCTCTTGGCGGGCGAGATCGTAACCGGCGGCAAGCAAGACCGCGTGGTCGGCAAAGATCGCATCGTTCCCGCGGAAAGCGATCCCGTCGATCTAACCGTGTTTTGCGTGGAACCGCATCGCTGGGTGGAAAAATCGCAAAACTTTGATACGCACGCCGGGCTGATGGCACAACCCAGTGTGCGGGCCAAGGCCATGGTGGATAAAAACCAGCAGAAGGTCTGGGATGAAGTGAACAACGCCAAGGGCAACATGGCAATGCGCATGGTGGCGCCCGATCCTGCAGCGCCGCCGGTTGCGGGCAGACCGGCGCTCTCCACGGTAGAAGTCCAGACGGCGCAGGCGGAAATTGCCGGCACGTCTTCTTATGCCGTGACCCGTGAGAATAAAGTCGTCCAAAAACAGCTGGATTCCATAACGGAACCCATGCAGAAGTCGTATGAAAGTTTAATTACGCGCCTACGAAACCAAAACGCGGTTGGCGTCGTAGTAGCTGTTAGAGGACACATTGTGTGGGCTGACATTTTTGCCAGCAACGCTTTGTTGAACAAGTACTGGCCCAAGCTGTTGCAGTCATACGCGGCCGAGTCTTTGACCACGAGTGACGCTCATGCCGAAGTCAGCATGAAAGCGGCGCAGCGTTTCCTGGAAGACTGGTCGGCGCGCCACGAAACCGTGGACAGCGAACCTGGGCTTTATCGCCAGCGCGAGCTGGTGGGCGACCACTTTCACGCGTTTGCATTGACTTCATTGTTGGCCAAAGAGAACTTTGATCTGCATCTGAGCAAAATGGCGGATTGAAGTCTTGGAATAAAAAGACGGTGGATCGAGTTTTGTAAGAGTTGTGTAAGCAGAGGCTAAGATTTGTCAGCAGGCAGTGACGGGTCTGCTGGCAAGTCCCTCAGGATACTGGAATTACTTTCGTCCCGTTACCTGTGGGCAAGTATTTTCGATTTTTCTTGCAACAAAGCCGATGTATCACGTGTCTAATGAGGCAAGTGGGTATAAGGATTTTGGAGGTGACGGAAATGACGATGGGAGAAAAATTCTCGGTGGCTGAGGTAGCGGCGCTCCGTAACGAACTCCTGCAAGGTGGCCTGGACTCATTCCAGACGGCAGAGCTGCTCAAAATGTTTCTTTCCGGACGTGGATATGGAGTTTCGCCCGAGTCAGCGCTCGACGCTGCCGGCAGAATCGATTGCGCGGGCTGTGACGTTGAAGCCCTGCACCAGGAACTGGAAACTTTGGCATTAGTGATGTAACCGCATCATTCGACCGCAAGAACGGAAATTTAAGCCGGGCCAACCAGCCCGGCGTTTCTGTTTCTGGGTTTTTTGTTTTCAATCCCGAGCGAAGCGAGGGACCCCTATTGCCACGAGGCCGCTTGCCGTGGCCTGCCGAAATCGGAAATCTATTTCTTCGCCACGAATCCCGCGAATAAAAACAACATTGAAAAGAGTTTTGATTCGCGCCGTTTCGCGTTCATTCGCGGCCAAGCCCTGGCTTCAGTTCATCGCGACGATAGGGATCCCTCACTGCGTTCGGGATTTCAGAAAAAATCAGATCACCCGATCACCCGATTACCGGATCCCCCGATCTTGCCGTAGAATCTTCCTCTCATGTCCTCTCACGATTCCATCGAATCCATGGTGCAGGCTTACGCGGAACGCGCCGTGGAGACCGCGCGCCAGCTCGACTCCCAGTTGGACTACAGCGAGAACTCGCTGATGGAACTGGAAACCATACTGGAACAGCTGGCGCTGGAGTTGAAGCACAACGGCTTGCAAAGTAACGGGCTTCCATCGAACGGCTCGCAAGACGGCGCAGCTCCGTCCGCCGAGGCTGTCAACGATTTGGCGGAAGCGTCCAAGGTCTGGGGCTGTTATCTGGGAGAGGTCGTCCGCAAACGCTTTGGTGGCGACTGGTCCGTGGAAACTTATCCCGGCAAACAGTTCGCCACGCTCACGCTGACGGTGAAGGGGAGCAAGTTGTTTCCGTCGATGAAGGTCCATCGCCGTCTGACGGAAGGTGAAGCCGACAACGTGTGGACGTTTTTCAAAATGGTGAAGCAGCGGCTGGAGACGGCGCCGAAGGTGCAGTAAGTTAATCGAATCAATCGCTATCCCTGGGCCAGCAAGGTTCAATTTGTCCGCCCATGCTTGATTCCATAGCTTCGGAAAGAGCACGTCTGTCTTTCCTGCCTCTACGGTACACAGCGCCAGACTTAGTGGTCTGCTACTACCGAGCGCGCCCTTG
>JANXPR010000459.1 GCA_025357215.1 Acidobacteriaceae bacterium
TTTTTTCATCCACTCGCCGTAGCTTTTGAGTTCGTCCATGACCTTGGCATTGGTAGCGGCAAATTCCTTGAGCAGCGCCTGGTCTTTCGCGTCCTTGAAAGCTTCCGGCACGTCTTTCTGGAAGAAGCCGATCAGGCCGGGAATCTGTGAGGCTGCTACTTCCACGTAGATTGGCGGCGAGTTCTTCAGGTTTTCACGCGCGGCTTGAAACACCGCCGGGGCCTGCTTTTCGCGCGCGATCACCGATTTCAACCGCTCGTCCGGCGGCGCATATGTGCGCGACATGATCGTGAAAATCGAGCCGGTGATTCCGGAAGAATAAAAGTCCGGATTCTTTTCCCACGCGCGTATGTTTTCCAAAGCCAGCAGGCGGGCATTAATGTCATTGACGATAAGGTGGTAGTCCACGGCGTTGGCCCAGGAGAGAGTTGCCGGTTGAACCAGACTGAACCGATCCTTGAATTTCTTGAGCGAACCAATTTGTTTCTGTATCGATGCTAGAGAATAGTCCTCAAGTTGCGAATCATACTCATGGAAGCCGGCCTGTGTCCCCGATGACGGGTTGAACTTGAAGTAGTAGTCGGTAAAGTAAGTTTCAGCCAGCGCAACGAAGCCAGCTGTGGACGAAGGACGGTCTTTGGGTGAGCTGGGAAACGGAGTATCGGTCATGGGTTTTACCGGCGGAAGCAGAGGAGGCGGCGTGCTCTGGGCAGAAACCACTACGGCAGACAAAATCACAACGGCGGCAATCAGCTTCAAAAGGATTCTCCTGGTAAGCGGAACTATTACACCATAGGACGCTCGGAGGATGGGAGGGTGAGCAAGCTTATGTCCCGAGGGGACGAGGGGCCCTGACCTTCTCCGAGCACCGTTCCAATCCTACGACGGCTCTAGCCCCCACAATGTGGCATTCCGATTGAATCCGCTGTCTTAAGTATGTGACGAGGAAGATCAAAGAACCAAAGTACACTTCCCGGTGGCCCGAATCTGCCTCCGGATTTCGTCGATTTCCCCACCGCAGAATCCGTAGTGTCCACAAATTTGACTATCAAACCATTCTTCCGGGATCCGGTTACACGCCTCCTTAGAGTTGTAAAAAACGGCATAAGTCCCGTCTTCATTCCGAACGAACTCCCAGACTTTCTGCTTCATTTCCTGATTGTAGCTCCCCGAAAAACAAAAGCCCCCGCCGCAGCGGAGGCTCCAAATAAACTTACGGCTCTTACTTCTTTGCCGCAGTCGCTTTCTCGTATTTACGGCGGAAGCGCTCAATGCGACCAGCAGTGTCCATCAGCTTTTGTTTGCCGGTGAAGAACGGGTGGCAGTTGGAGCAGATTTCCAGGCTCAGATCGCCTTTGTGGGTAGAGCGGGTGTTAAACGTGTTGCCGCATGCGCAGTGCACATGCACTTCTTTGTAAGCGGGATGGATCGCTGCCTTCATGTTCCTCTTGGACCTTTCCGAGATAAGAGCCTTATTTTAGCGTAATTTGGCGCTTTTTGGCTATCTCTCTGGGGTGCTGCGATTGGATGTCGCCGCCAACATAAAGGATTCAAAAGGCTTAGGCGGACGTTGAAACTACAGGTACTTCCGCTTGCGGATGCCATTGCAGCAACTCCTGCTTGATTTGCTCGTATCCGGGGACGGTGGATGGGATGAAAATCGCCTTGCCTCCCCAGAATGTCCTCTTGAAAATCCTCAGCCCTGCAGGTAGTACTCGCCATCTCTGGGCAGAGCGCTCCTTGATTGAAGTCACTTCTGACCGAAAGATTTTCGTTCCGCCTTCAAGAATCCAGCTGTCTCCAACTGTGATCCATGTGCGCCGCCGAGAGGTGATAGCCGCATAGGTTGCTACCGCCAATACGGGGATCAAGTCCGGGATGATTCGGTCAACGAGTTGTTCGTGGGAGAAAAAATAACTGATGGGATAAACAAAGGCCGCATATCCGATCATGAAGAAAAGAAAAATCTGTACCCAACCCGGAACACCCCAGAAACTGGGATGGGTCATCTCCGGCGTTATTTCCAGGTGCTTTGCTTCAAAATGGTTCACGACGTACCTGTGGCGGCTGCTTTCCACCGCAAAAGTGTCTCTTTGATTTCGTTGTATTCCGGCATGCTGGCCGGAACCAGGATATTGGACAGCATAAAGGTCCCCATCTTGCTCTGGTCCTGAACCAGAAGCCCTTCCTCGGTTTCTCTCAAGGACGTGATCCGGTCCCGCCGAATGTGCCGTCTGTCTCTTGAAATGCGGGACTTTGCCCGGTATTCAATAAAGTCTTCGCCCAGGGTCAGGCTCTTGCGTTCCGAAAAAAGCCGGGTTAGAGGACCAGTCGTAAACCATGCGGCTAACAGAAGTGGCATGAAGATCACGTCAAAAGCATCGCGAGGCGGTCGCTTGAACGCGGCGCTATGGGCCCACTGTAAGAACAGCACGAGCATTGCAATGGACAAGAATTCGGCAAGCCGCCTCCATACAAAAAACGGGGCTCGTCGCCGTGGGATTGCATATTCACGAATCGCTGCTTCCATACTCTCGTCCGTCCTAAAACCAGCAACATCATATCGCGCTTCGCGGCGCATGTCGTAAAATCATGAGCTTGATTGCCAGCGGTTTCGATCGAAGTACCTGGGGAGCGCAAGCGACATGGACATCATCCGCAATGAAATACTCCAGAAGTTTCCTGAGTTGTTTGGGGCCAAGAAGGTCAACGGCCATGATCTCAACATTCAAGACGTAATCACCACGCTCAGCCGTGAGCTGCGGCCGGACATCGCCGCCGCCCTGAGCGCGCGCCGCGCCATGTTGCAGTCGCCGGCGCCCGTCCGCGAAAAGTATGGCTGGCCCCAATGGGACGCCAAATTCCCCGACCCAGTCACCGGACAATCCTGGACGCAGCGCCAGATCGTGCAAGGCATGGTCGATAATTTCCTTGGCCGTGAAAGTCAGTGGCGCTGGCGCTTGAATGATGAAGTCCCCATCCCCGCCGATGCGCATCCGCTCCGCAACGCCGGATTGGAACTCACCGGCCCCTGGAATCCCATGGACATGGCGTTCAACGCGCTCAACAGCCCGGCGCCCATGAACATGCCGGACTTTGAAGACGCTTCACCGCCACACTTCCAACCGGACGGCACGGCCGCCAACCAGCCCGTCGGAATTTTCGCCGCGCTGCACAACGCGAAAGAAATTTTTGAAGGCAAGTGGACAGACCGCGCGTACGAAGTCGTCAAGAAGGGCAAGACGCGCGCTTACCGCATCAACAAGCCGCCGTCAGGCTGGCCCACGCGCTTCGGCCGTCCGCCGGGGATACACATCAATTATGACCACGTCACGGTAGATGGCAAACACGCGCCCGCGCTGGTGGTCATCGCCACGCTTTGGACGCTGAATAATTATGACGCGCTGAAAAAGCTCGGCACCGGCGTCTATTTCTATATTCCTAAGATCCAAACGCCGGAAGAAGCGCTGATACTGGAAAAACTTTTGACTCGCCTGGAAGGCATGATCGGCGTGCCCGCCGGCACCTTCAAGATCAAAGTGCTCTACGAAGAAGGTAACGCCGGACGCACTCTGCCCGCCATCTCCTGGGTGCTGCGCCGCCGTTTGCTCGGCACCAACGTGGGCCGCTGGGATTACCTTGGAAGTCTGATGGAAATGTGGAAGGACGATCCCCAGGGCGTCTACCCCGACCCGCAGGGCATCAACATGGCCGCGCCCAA
>JANXPR010000417.1 GCA_025357215.1 Acidobacteriaceae bacterium
CTTCGTCGCCCAGTTCCACGCCTTCATACAGGCGCTGGGCAATCATCATCATGCGCTTCACGCTGAAACGCAGTTTGCGGGAACCATCCTGTTGCAGCTTGCTGGTGGTGAAAGGCGGCGCCGGACTGCGGCGGCGTTCCTTCTTTTCAACTTCGCGGACGCGCCACTCGGCCGTCTCCAGCGCGGCGGTGATCTTCTTGGCTTCTTCTTCGTTAGGGACTTCGGTTTTTTCGTCGCCCCGTCCGACAAAGCGCGCTTCAAATCCCGGCGGCTTGGGGCCACTCAGGTCGGCGTCAATGGTCCAGTATTCTTTTTTCTCGAACGCTTTTACTTCGCGCTCGCGTTCCACAATCAGACGCAGCGCAACGGTCTGTACGCGTCCGGCGGAAAGCCCGCGGCGGACTTTGTCCCATAGCAGCGGCGAGACCTTGTAACCCACAATGCGGTCCAGCACGCGGCGGGTCTGCTGCGCGTCCACCAGGTCGCGATCGATGTCCCGCGGATGCTCAAAAGCTTCCAGCACGGCCTTCTTGGTAATTTCGTTGAAGGTCACGCGACGGACCGGCGTGGAATCTCTTTTCTTTTTGCTGAAGCCTTCCGTCAGTTCTTCGGCCAGGTGCGCGGCAATGGCTTCGCCTTCGCGGTCCGGGTCAGGCGCCAGGTAAATGGCGGACGCGTCCTTGGCCATCTTCTTCAGCTTGGCCACGACTTTTTCTTTACCCGGAATAACGGTGTATTCCGTGGAGAAGTCGCCTTCCAGGTCCACGCCCATTTTGCTTTTGGGCAGATCCTTGATGTGGCCAAGCGAGGCTTCCACCTCAAAGTCCTTGCCCAGGTACTTATTGATGGTTTTCGCCTTGGCTGGCGATTCGACGATAACGAGTGATTTAGACAATGTTTTCTTTTTCCGCTTTTGTGTGATTGAAAGCTAACACGGATTGCCATACGACGACAATTCGCGTCTCGGGTACTTGGTTCTTGGTACTTGGTATTTGGTCTTACGCCTGGGCAGAATTTCCTTTGCCCGATATCTGAGCCTCTATGCTCGATAGCAAGCCTGTGAGCATCTTGCGCACACGTACCAAATCTTTTGAAAGCCAGCCGTATTGCTCACTTGTGATGAATTCGAAATCCCGTACCAGCAACAAATGGTAATCGAGCTCACTTGCCGAACCCATCGCGATTCGAACAAAACGCGCCAGCTCTGGACTTGTTCGTCTTCCGCAGCCTTCCGCGAGATTTGCGCCAATCGAGACTGCGGCGCGTCGCAGCTGTGATGTTAGTCCGTACATCTCCTCTTTGGGAAATTGCCGACTCAATTTATACAACTCCAGGGTTAGCTTGTGAGATTCCTGCCAGACTTCCAGTTCGCGATAATTTCTCATCGTGCGTGCCTCGCCAATTACCAAGTACCAATTACTAAATACCTAAAAGCTCTTCACATAATTCTTTCCCGGCAGCTGTTTGATCTTGCCATTGAGTTCCAGCTCAAAGAGAGACGCGAAAATTTCCGACGACGAAACCTCACCCTCCAATTTTTCAATGATCGTATCGATGTGCGTCGATTCGTCCGGCCGCAGGACGGAGAGGATCTTCTTCTCGCGCGGCGAAACTTTATCATCGCTTGCAAACAAACTGGCGGTGGCCGATGTCCCTGCCGCCTTGTGCTCTGATGCTTCCGGCCCCCATTCGGATTCAAGCTGGCGCTGCACGGCGGCCGGCAATTCCTCCCAAATGTCTTCCCATGTTGCAGTTAGCTTGGCTCCCTGCTTGATGAGCGTATTCGGTCCCCAGGAGTTCCGGTTGGTCACGTTGCCAGGCACCGCGAGAGTTCACGGCTCTGCTCCAACGCGCAACGGGCGGTGATTCGTGTGCCGCTATACTCGCCGGCTTCGACTACGAGCACGCCCAGTGAGAGTCCGCTGATGATCCGGTTGCGGATGGGAAAATTCTGCGGCGCCGCAAACGAAGCGAGTGGAAATTCGCTGATCAGTGCGCCGTTCGATTCCAGTATTCCCTCGGCCAACTTCTTGTTCTCGCGGGGATAAATTACGTCCACGCCGGTACCGAAAACGGCCACGGTTTTCCCCTTGGCCTTGATGGCGCCACGATGGCCGGCTGTATCAACGCCACGGGCCATGCCGCTGAAGATCGCCAGCCCGCGTGCGGCCAAGTCACAAGAAAGGCGTTCGGACATGCCAATCCCATAGGGCGTAGGATGGCGGGTACCGACAATGGCGATCCCCGGGCGGTTCAATGCGTCTACATTTCCCCTTATATAAAGGACGAGCGGCGGATCGTAGATCTCGCTCAGCCGGGTGGGCCAGGCCGGCTCACCCCGCGCAATGATCTGGACGCCCACAGCCACGGCCTTGGCGTACTCCTCATGCGCCAGGTCGAGCGACTTGCCCAGGGCAATGTGCTGAGCGGATTGGGCTAGCAGGTTCACGGCTTCCAGCTCGGTAAGAGACGCCTGAAAAATATCTTCAATGCGGTCAAAATGCTCCACCAGTTTGCGTCCACGGGTAGGGCCGAGGCCGGGCGTGAGCGAGAGGGCAAGCCAGTAGAGCGCGTTGGAGGCTGTCTGGGCGTTAGCGGTCATGCGGTTTTCTTGCGACGTGGTCTTTCTTGAGCAAGTCTTTCTCCGGAAGTCCTGATAAGAATCAACGGCTGGTGCAAAGCTGGCTGCGGCTTTGCTTATGGCTCAATGTTTATCGACCAACAGTTCCTTTGACGTAAGCTCCAACACATCTTCCGGCGTCACTCCCGGCTCGGTCTGGTTCCATGCATGGTAGCTGATCTTATATTTACCCGGCTGCTTCACGTCATACGCCTGGGCGAGTGGGATTTCCGCGGCATACTCTTTGCCGGGTTTCAGGCGAAGATAGCTTTCGCTGGTCACGCGGCGCTTGACCATCTTGCCGTGATATTGGACGGGCCGGCCGTCGCGGGAAATCACAAACAGTGGCGCGGAAAGGCCGCCGTCATCCGGCAGGTTCCAGCGCAGCAGCGCGAACGGCTTCTTGCCGTGGTTGACCACCGTCACACGGACCACGATGTCTTCAGCGCTCGTTTTTACCAGCGTGACTTTCACTTCGACGCTTTTCACACCAACATCGGTTTTATGCATACGCGGCCTCTCGCTTTCGGTTGCGCCGCGTACGCTGGCCGCGAGCGCGCTGGTTCCCAGAACGGCCATCAGGAGCACGGCGGTAGACATCGCCAACCTGAAAGCAGGGCGGTCTGAAAAGTGTGACTGGAAAATTGAGAAACCTTTGATCGGCGGCAATCTTTCCCTTTCCTATTTCTTCGCGGACTGTACACGGGTAGCGAAAGACATGTCAAGGCTGAGATAGTTTTGCCTGTTAGAATACAAGGAGAAATGTGCGCCCTCCGCATCTCCGCCATCAGCTTTCTGAACACGGCTCCGCTGATGTGGGATTTTGAACATGGCGAGTCCGCCGAGCGCCTGAAAGAACATTTCGACATCAGCTACACCGTGCCTTCGCGCTGTGCGGAAGAACTCAAGGCCGGTCTGGCCGATATCGGCATTATTCCCGCCGCCACGTACACAACGATTCCCGGCCTGGTCGTGATTCCCGACATCTCGATTGCCTCCAAGCACGCTGTGCGATCGATTTTGCTGATCAGCAAAGTTCCGGTGGAAAAAATCCGCAGCGTGGCCACGGACGATTCATCGCGGACCTCAGCCGCGCTGGTGGAAATCTTCCTTAAAAAATTCGTCGGCATCGATCCCGGCTTCCGGCGGCAAAAACCGAACCTGGAAGAAATGCTGCAATGGCACGATGCAGGGCTAATCATCGGCGACCCGGCGTTGCAGGCGAAAACCGGTGGCTACTACGTTTACGATCTGGCCGAGCAGTGGCGCAACTGGACGGGCCGTCCTTTTGTGTTTGCGTTCTGGGCCGTACGTAAAGCCGCGCTGGCGGAAATCAGCTCGGAACTGAACATCGCGCAAATCTTTCAACAGTCCCGCGATCACGGGTTGCAGCACATCCCGGAGATTGCCGCGCAATGGGCTCCCAAACTCGCGCTCTCCCGGGAACTGATCGCCGAATACCTTGAAGAAAATATCGACTACACACTGGACTGCGAAAACCTGGACGGCCTAAGACTTTTTTACCGCTACGGCGAAGAAGTGGGCGTTCTGCCTCCGGCGCCGGAGTTGCATTTTCTGGAAAAAGCAGCACTCAGCAATCAGCACTCGGCAATCAGCCGGTAGAGTTATCTTTGTGAACAGGGCGCAATTGCAAGCACCCAATCCGGCTGCTAGTCGACCTTCTGCAAAGCCATGCCCTCGGCAAAGGCGCCGGGATCATCCACGGTGTGCACCACCAGCGCCTGCAAGTCCGCCGTTGAACCCGTCAGGACAAATGTAGTCCCGGCTTCTTTTCTGGCCTTGGTGTACTGCGCCTGAATCTTTCCTTTCTTGATGGCTTCCTGTATCCACTCGTGATCCAGGTGATAGAGTGACAGACTTTTTTCGTGCATCTCAACTTTAAAGATCCAGTGCACCGGACGCAGCTTTACCTGGAGTTCCTGTACTGTCCCCTTGCCGGGCGTTGGACCGAGGACTTCGAGATAAAGACCTTCGGCAATCTTTTCCAGCGTGGGAGCAAACCTGGCCCCTTTTTTTGCGGAATCCATCTTGAAAAGAATCTCATTACTGGAACTGGGGAATTCCTTGGGTACAAGATCAAGGTATTTCTCTCCGCCCAGACTGACCAGATGAGCTTCATACACTGTTTGCTGCAGCGTGCCAGACTCTTTCTTTTCCGTAAGGACGATCTGGTAGGCGTTGTTTTCCGCTCGTTCAAGTCGCAGGCTTTCATCCGGTTCACTGCCGACCCATTTACCCAACAAGGCCGGATCAAAGATCACGTTGCTGTCGGTATAAAGCGGATTCAAGCAATCCACCGGAACGCAACCCGTCAAGAACAAGAAGCAAAGCAGTACTAGCAACGATATTTTTCTGGCCATGATGGTAATTGTAGATTCCGGTCTGCTGGAATAGCCACACGTTGTGGGCGCAGGGATTGCCGCTTCTCTTAAGTTGTGCCGCCCCTACGGGGCTCAACCTTTTGGTATCCCTACCCCCGGCCTTACGGCCGGGGCTACCTTTGTACCGCGCCTTCGGCGCTTTCAGAGTGGTCGGCGCGGAATGTCAAGCTTGCGCAACAAAAGTCGACGAGATTGTACGGAACTGGCGGGGAACTTAGTCCGAAGAGTCGGCTGGGGAAAGACTGAGGCCGGCATTGCGATACCGCGCGGACGGATACCGCGCGGAACTGAATGCTGATTGCTGAATGCTGATGGCTATTCTAAAATCTAGGGTACCCATGTCCCTGACTAAACAACAAGCACTGGACTATTTCCACTCAGACGACCTGATCGGCCTGGGCATGGAAGCCGACGCACTCCGCCGCAAGCTCCATCCGGAAGGCGTGGTCACATACATTATTGACCGCAACATTAATTACACCAACTTCTGCACTGAGTACTGCACCTTCTGCGCCTTCTACGCGCCGATCAAAGGCCCCGGACGCAGCAAAGGTTATTTGCTGGATTTTGAGACGATCTACGACAAAATCCGCGAGACGGTGGAAGTTGGCGGCACAGGCGTGTTGATGCAAGGCGGTCTGCATCCAGACTTGAAGATTGAATGGTATGAGGACATGCTGCGCGGCATCAAGCAGCGCTTCCCCATGGTCCACCTGCATTGTTTTTCCGCGTCAGAGATCATTCACTTTGCCGACGTCAGTGGCCTGACGATTGAAGACACTATCAGGCGGTTGCGCGATGCCGGACTCGATTCCATCCCGGGCGGCGGCGCGGAAATTCTGGACGACGAAGTCCGCCACAAGATTGCCCGCCTGAAATGCCTGACCGGCGATTGGCTCAACGTCCACCGGACGGCCCACAAGCTGGGCATGCGCACCACGGCCACCATGATGTTTGGCGTAGGTGAAACTCTGGAACAACGCATCAACCACTTCCAGCATGTTTACGATTTACAGGAAGAAACTGGCGGGTTTACGGCGTTCATCCCGTGGAGTTTTCAGCCCGGCAACACCGCGCTGGGCGGTCGCCACTGGGACGAAGCCACCGCGGTGGAATACCTCAAGACTCTGGCTGTCGCACGGCTGTACCTATCCAACATCGAGAATGTTCAGTCCAGTTGGGTCACGCAAGGCCTGAAAGTCTGCCAGACCGGACTCCGCTTTGGCGGCAATGACGTCGGCTCGGTAATGCTCGAAGAAAACGTTGTCCGCTCCGCCGGCGTGGCCAACTGCACCACCGAAGAAGAACTCCGCCACATGATCCGCGACGCAGGATTTGTGCCCAAGCAGAGAGATACGCTGTATCGGCAGTTCTTTTTGAATTAAAAGGGCTCCCGCATGAGTAGCTCTAAGAAAGGAAACCATGCCTCTTGCGCAGAAGTTAACTCTTGCTGCAATCGCGACGTGTGCCATTGTTGTGGCTACGTCAATCGCACAAACCTCTTTCTACGTTTATCCCAACGCCGAGACCAAGAGCGCCTTCTTCACGGGATACAGTCCCTACAGAGTGGTTGAGGGCTTTCGCCTTCAAGAAGGAATGGCCGCCCGGCAATCTTCAGCGGATTCGGCAGCTGGGCGAACTTTCGCCAGCCATCACGAGCTCTGGCAGAGCAACGTCTTGATCAAATCCGGCGATGAGGCCCATATGATGGCATCGCTTCAAGAAGATGCCTTGTCCTCGTTGACCGAATACGGGGCCTATGTCGTCCATGACGTTAACGAACTCCAAAACCACGACCTGAACCGCGGGTTCAGTTTCCGGTACTTCAAGGGCAACACCAACGGAGTTGTTTCCGTTGAGATGGCTCGGCCTGCAAGCCTGCAGGAAGCCGGAATGACGTCCGTTGGCCCCGGAACGGACGTGGTCGCCCTCAAGATTGGGTAATAATATAGTTGGCTAACCCGATAGTCAACGCAATTTTTATGCCGTGTTTATTTCGCTTTCCCCTTGTATTCGCCTTCGATCTCAGCCTATAAACAAAACGGACGCGCCCGGTGTATCACCACCTGACGCGCCCTGACCAAAGCACCACACGAGGAGATGCAATGGCTGACACCCATGATACTACCCGCAAGCTCGTTCTTTACCGTGCCCTGTATCGCTTTAACCGTTCGTTCGCACGGATTCAATACAACATCGAAAACCTGATCGGCGGGCGCACCGTGCCGGAAGAGTTCGGCAACGTCTGGCGCGACCGTCTGAGCGAAACCCAATCGGAAATCAACCGGCGGCTGACCAGCATCCTGAATGAACGGGAAGCCGCCGACACCAGCCGATTCGGAACGATCAATGAACAACGTGAAGAGAATGCACGGCGCAAGAAGAAACGCTGACCAGAAACGCCGCACACTCACCCGCCAGAGATGGCGGGTTTTTTATTATTGCGAGATGTGTTTTAATTGAAAAAGGCAAAAGCCCGGATGCCAGTCCGGGCCTTTAAAATTAAATCGTCGTCAAACTCAATCTATACCGGAGTGTGACGAAATGCAACTCAACTCTTCCGAATTTGCTCTTCTATGCGATCAAGCAATCGAATCGTCTCGTCGTCAGACTGTCCGGATTGAAGAACTTGCGAGACATTGCGTCGAAGATGCTCGTCAATTTTCTTATCATCGGCAGGAGTCAGGCAGGAACGAATTGCCGTTACCGCAACCGTCAGAGCGTCAATCTGTTTGTGCTGTTCACGAGCCAGCCGTATCAGAGTAAGAAGCGTGTGTTTGGTTCTATCGTCGCTCATTTTTTCTTTGGTTGAATGATAGCTTTGCAAATGTCTTTCGCCGCGTTCGAGATTTTGTGAGCCGCTCCGGTGTAAATCACATCGCCTTTTTGGCTGTACACGACGTATTCATTTTGATGTCCGCTCCATGATGTTTCCGCCCAGGTCTTCGTGTCCCATACGACAATAAAATCTGATGACTTTTGGTCCGCCGTTATGGTCACCGACGGGCAAGCCTGATTAAGACTTTTTATTTGCTCTGTGCTGATGTGCCGAACGCCGGAATGATAACTTCCGGATGCCGTGCTATTGGCAGCAGTGAATCCGCCGGATTCTTGCCATGAGTCCTTATCGACGACAAAGACTCTTGGCCCTGCGGCCTGAAAAAGCAAAGCAGCAATGATGATCTGTAGAAACATAGCAGTGCGGATTATACGATTATACGCCATCAATTAACCCGAATCTATCTCTCCATTTTATAAGCAATCTGGGCGTAATTTGATTCTGATATTGACCCTTAACTATATTAGCAATTCGGTTAGCGGTCAGAACTTGGCAGGGAATATGCCGTATGCCGTCAAGTTGTTGCTCTAGCCACTGGAATTCCTTTTTGTGGCGATTCAATCGGTGAGTTCTCAAATACGCCAACATGTCAGCGGCTTGAAGTGGGAGCGCATCGAGATCATCTTCAAATGTTGGTTCCACAGGTAATATTCGACGATGCGATATGGGGGCTATATCCCTGACAATCTGATACCACTTTTTGGCTTTCAGGCCGAATATCAGGTTTGTATCGAAGGCGATCTTCACTCGTTCAGTTATTCCACGATGTACGCAATCATCACAGAATCGGGCAATCAGATGATGGAAAGCGAAAAAATACGGACTATCAATTTCACGCGGAACCATGCCAGCGGCAATCTGTTTGTAATCGTCATTATCGATGATCGAATCAATACTTCCTTCGGCATGATCGGTAATAATCCTGGCAAGAATTGCTAGTTTTTCATCGCGTTTTTCGGCATCATATTGCTTGGCCCATTTATTCATATGGAAACCGCCGTATATTTTGGGTGCGGAGTTCAGGCAATCACGCCATTCCGAACTAAAGCGATTCCATTCTCGAACGTTAGTCACGAATCCAGACAGCACAAATATATTTTCTGGGCTATTCTTTCCGCCAGTCCCGCTCTCGTCAATGTATGCTTGCAGTGCCAATATGCGTCTTTCGCTGGCTTCGTCTGGGGGCAGTCCAGCAAACAAAACACTTCCCCATTCAATTTGACTTTTGCACACCACAGCGTTACGCTCGTTTCTAGGAGCGTTCCGCCGAACCTCTAAAAAGACCATGCACGGCCCGACTACGAATCGGGCCTTTTGCATTTTTAGGGGCGATTTTCCTGCTCATGTTAACATAGGGGGCATGAAACCTCACACGGAAATGATTGAAGGACCGGAAGCGGCAGAGAAATTCAAGCGCCTTATACGGGGCATCATGAATGTGCCAGGTGCGAATGTTAGAAAAGAAATTGAGAAAGAACACAAGTCCCGCACAAGAAAAAAGCGGGCTAAGACTCAGCCCGCTTCCCGCGCTTCACGCGCCCGTTAGAAACATTCCGCTTGCGTCGTACCATCCTTGCCGGTTAGTTCGTCAAAGGTCAGCCGCTTGCCGACAATCCCGCCCACTACCATCTTGAAGCGGTCAGCATCATTGACGGGCAGATAGCGAGTCCCGCGATTGTTGAAACGGAAAGACTGCTCATCCAGATAGCGGAACAAATGGAACGGCTCCACGCTCACGTAAGTTCCGCCAATCGTGCGGTCAGTGAGAGACCAGAAATTTTCCAGCCCGTTCGTGTGGACTTTTCCGCGCACGTATTCAACGGCATGATCAACTACCTGGTGAGCATATTCGGCTTCAAGGCCGTTGTAAGACATGAGCGCGTCAGAGTACAGCGCGGAACCCGCTTTCACGTTGGCCCTGACTTCCGCTTGCAGGGTTTTCTTTTTGCGATCTGAGACAACGGCTGTCCGCACCTTGGTGTGATTGATTTTGCGCTTGCCTTCGTCTCCGCGTTCCAGCACTCCGAACACAGCGGTCTTGTCAGTCGGGCCGCTTCCGGTGATGCGCCGTTTCTTAACGTCCATGTGCATATTCCGCGCCTTACCGCCGATGAAAGTTTCATCTACTTCAACGTGGCCGGCGAACTTCAGAAAGGAACCATCCTGCATGGCTTTGCGAATCCGGTGCATCATGAACCAGGCCGTTTTTTGCGTGACTCCCAAGCCTCTGTGAATCTCGTAAGAACTGATTCCGTTCTTGCAGGCGGCCAGCATCCAGGTTGCTGTAAGCCACTTGTCGAGACCGATTGGCGAATCCTCGAAGATCGTGCCAACCTTGATAGAGAACTGCCGAAGGCTATGCGGGTTGCTGCATTTCCAGCGTCTCTGATTGGCGAGATAATGAACATCCTGGGTTCCGCAGATGGGGCAGGTAACGCCATCCGGCCAACGCTGGGACACCAGAAATTCAATGCAGGTGTCGATGTTGCTAAAATAGCGGATGGCTTCGAGTAGCGTTTGCGGGAAGTCGTTTCTGGGTTTCATGGCAGAACCAGAATAACCGGAAATCGCGGGTTAGTCAACTATATTATTACCCAAGATTGAGGTTCGTGAACATTGGTTCAAATCCCGCGAAAAAGCTGACCAGGGCGGCTGGCCGAAGATCCACTAGAGCCTGGCAGCAGACCTGTCCGCCCTCGACAACCCGCCGCTATGGTTTACAATCTCTACTTTGAATTTCCCTTTGAAATCGGAGTACCCAGCCTGAGTCCTTTTGTCGCCAATCTTCTGCTCGCGTTCACCTTCGCCGGACAGAAGGGGTTCGTCCAGTATTTGAAGACGCAATTTCTGGACAAGACTTTCAAAGGGCTCTACACGCCCAACGCGTTCGACCTCTCGTTGCTGATTCCCTACTTCGTGGTAATGACTATTCTGGCCGGTTACGGTTTGCACCGTTACGCGCTGGTCTACATGTATTACAAGAACCGCAAGAACCGCACGACGGACCCGCCGCAGAAATTCGCTGAGCTGCCGCGCGTCACTATCCAACTGCCGATTTTCAACGAACAGTTCGTGGTGGACCGCCTGGTGGAGTCGATCTGCAAAGTGGAGTACCCGAAAGACAAACTGGACATACAGGTCCTGGACGATTCCACGGACGAGACCACGGAAGCCGCCCGCGCCGTCGTGGAACGCTATGCGGCGCTCGGGCATCCTATTGTCTTTATTCATCGCGACAACCGTGAAGGCTATAAGGCCGGCGCGTTGCAGAATGGGATGAAAACGTCCAAGGGCGAATTCATCGCCATCTTTGACGCCGACTTTGTTACGCCGGAAGACTGGCTCATGCGCGTGGTGCACCACTTTGCCGAACCTGAAGTCGGCATGGTGCAAACCCGCTGGACGCACCTGAACCGTAATTACTCCTTCTTGACTGAGGTCGAAGCCATTTTGCTCGATGGCCATTTCATCCTGGAGCACGGCGGACGCTCGCGCAGCATGGTGTTTTTCAACTTCAACGGCACGGCCGGCATGTGGCGGCGCAAAGCCATTGAAGATGGCGGCGGCTGGCAGCACGACACGCTGACTGAAGACACTGATCTTTCCTATCGATCGCAGCTTGCCGGATGGAAGTTCAAGTACGTCCAGGACATTGAATGTCCCGCGGAGCTGCCGATCGAGATGACGGCCTTCAAGACGCAGCAGGCGCGCTGGGCGAAAGGCTTGATCCAGACCGGCAAAAAAATCCTGCCGAAAGTTTTTCGTGCCGAC
>JANXPR010000420.1 GCA_025357215.1 Acidobacteriaceae bacterium
CGAGATCGAGCCGGGCGCCAGGGCACAAGGTATGGGAGGAGCATTTACGGGTGTTGCCGATGATGCCTTCAGTATCTTTTATAATCCTGCCGGCCTTGCAAAAATAGGCCACACCGAAGTAGCTTTGACCAACAATTCATGGTACGCGGGTGTGAACTATCAATTTATAGGACTAGCCTATAATCTGCAGCAGAATATACAAGCAGCCAACGTCGAAGACCTGGGTACGCTTGCGGTAAGTTTTGCGAATTTTGACAAGGGGAATATAACGGAACGAAACGTGCTCGGGAATGTCACGGGCAGTATTAATCCGCAGGATAAGATCATTACGCTTGCCTACGGAAGAGCTCTGGTGCGAGAAGAAGGCATGGGCAGCATAATGGCGGGAGCAAATGCAAATTTTGTATGGCGACTGCTCGGTAACGCCCGTCAACGAACCAGTCACCCAGCTTGCCGTTAAGACGACTTTGGAAAACGGGCTGAGCAGCCAAGTTGTTACCGTTTATACGGGAAATGGGCTACCTGCCGAGGTCGACGAATACGATTTTGGGGTGAGCACGCCGACACGAAAGACGATTACCGCCTACGCTTCTCTTGGCAACAATATCTCCGACCGTCCTGATAGCGTGACAGTGTATGACGCCGCTGGCAATGTAGCTAGCAAAACCACTTATAAGTATGACGAAGCCGTGCCTCAGCCAATGACGTTGCCTGGCCACGTCACGGTATCCGGGTCGCGGGGTAATCCGACAACGGTCACGGAGTGGATCAACAATTCCGGAACAGCAACGAGAGTGACCCACTATGCCTATGACGATGCCGGACAAATCACGTCTATCACCGACCCCTTGGGAAATGCAACGTCTTACAATTATGACGCGGCTACAGACGCCTATCGCACAAGAGTCACGCGTCCTACCACGGCCGGTGTCGCCCACACTTCAACATTCGCATACGGGCCCAATTCGGGGTTCTTGGTCAGTTCAGTTGACGAGAACGGACAATCGGCTACGTATATCTACGATTCGATGTTCAGGCCTTCTTCCGTCAGTTACCCGGGTGGCGGGCAGACGACCTACACATACACGCCCACATCGCGGACGACCAACGTGCTTCTTAGCCCAGGGATATTGTTGCCAACCGTGGAGCAAAATGATGGGTACGGCCGAAAGCTCCGTGTGACCAAGCCAGACGGCAGTATGACTGATTTTACCTACGACTCTTTGGCCCGTTTAAGTACCCAAGGCAATCCCCACTTCGCTTCATCATCACCCACCGATGGAGTCACGACGTATCAGTACGACGCGCTAGATCGCGTTACTCAAGTTGCGCAACCCGATGGAACGGTCCCCACTCCCGGTAGCACCTGTCTGGCCAATAATATTTGCAATAGCTATTCTGGAAACACGGCCACGGTATCTGATCAAGCTGGAAACCCGCGGCGAAGCGTCACGGATGCGCTGGGAAGGCTGATTCAAGTTGATGAACCGGGCAGTTCCTTTGCGGGCAGCGTGTCCTTGGGCACCTTGACGATCGGAGGCACATTGCGCAGTCAAGCCGGAGTAGGAGCTACGCCAGGCACAGGGACGATTACGATTGGGGGGGCCTGGTTCTCAATCGACATGTTGCGATGGTAATGGTGGTTTGATATGGGACCAAGGCAGCGTTTCGGTGAATGTAAACGGTTTCACGAATCAAGTCAGCTTCTCGTCTGGCAGCCCTTGCTGTGTGAATTTTATTACCCAATACCTGGTAAACCTCATGAGCCCCGGCAATCCCTATGTTGTCGCGACCTGCCCGGCGGGCGCGTGCAACAATCTAATAAACCTGAAGGCAACAACCAGCGGCAGCAACACAAACTATCCTGTGTCGACGTCGTATACATTTGACAGCGTGAATTTTGCTGGGCCCTCATTTACTGCAACACCGTCCGGAGCCACTCTTACCGGAGGAACCGACGGTTCAACTGTTTGGGATTCTGGTACAGTGACCGTGTCTGTAGGCAGTGGCTTCACCGCGAGTGCTCCATACAGCCAGAGCGGTAACAATTCGGCAGCGCTTGTCGCTACAGCGCTTGCCGGAACCGGTCCAACCGGCCTGAATCGCTCGGGCTCCCCCGTACAAGCGGTCGCGAGCGGTTCAACCATTACTTTGACTTTCAACAGTGTGGGTGTGGCAGGAAATGTGACGGTTTCTGTAACCTCAAGTCCTGCAAATTCGAGCTGGTTTCCAGGAGGTTCATTTAGCGGAAGCGTAACGCTTGCTAGTGGACAAGACTCATACCCGTCAGGCTTGGCTCATCCCTAATACGACACTCTACAAGTATGACGCACTCGGCAACCTCTATTGCGTTGAACAGCACGGCTCGGCGGCTACGGGCACAGCTTGTCCGGCCACTCCGCCGGGGCCGGCAGACCCGCCCGTGCCACCGGTCGTCAACAACGCTTGGCGCCGCCGCATGTTTGCCTATGACTCACTGTCGCGGCTTCGTTGGGCCAGCAACCCTGAATCGGGTGTGATCTCCTATACATACGACGCCAATGGAAATCTGCTGCAGAAGACCTCGCCGGCGCCGAACCAGACAGGCGTGGCGACGCTAGCGCTCAGCTACTGTTACGACGCGTTGAACCGTGTTACGGGCAAGGCCTACTCCGCCCAAACTTGCCAAAACGGGCAGTTGCCCGCTGGCACGGCCGCGGTCTCATACACCTACGATCAAGGGACAAATGGCATTGGCCATTTGACGAATGTTGTTGACCAAGCCGGCTCCGGTACCTACTCCTATGAGTCGATGGGGCGTCTGACGGCAGAGACCCGAGTGATCGCTGGTGTGTCAAAAGTCTTGGCATATACCTACAATCTTGACGGCTCGCTCAAGACATTGACATATCCGAGCAACAGGGTTGTAACTTACAGCTATGACTCGGCAGGACACCCGACTACGGCAACGGATTCCAACGGCACGACTTACGTGAGCAGTGCCTCTTACACGGCTCCCAGGTCTCTTGCAAGGTTTGTGAGCGGAAGCACCATCACAAGCAGCTTCCTGTACAACTCGCGACTCCAACTCTGCAGGATTACCGCCTATTCCTCAGGATCTGTGCCAAGCTCGTGCGCCGATCCGGCCAACCACGGAAACCTGATGGACCGGAGTTACAATTTCAATTTTGGGGCCGCCAATAACGGGAATGTAATAGGAATTACGAATTACCGAGACTCAAGTCGCTCAGAGTCGTTTACCTATGACTCGTTGAACCGGATCACTTCTGGATGGTCAACTGCCAACACAGGGGTGCTTTCGTGGGGCGAAACATACTCGATTGACGCTTGGGGGAATCTGAACATTTCTCCAATGGCAGGCAAGGCGCACGGAGGATACTTTCCGAACGCGAGCAATGGCGCAAATCAGCCTGTTGGATTGGGTTATGACGCAGCGGGCAATCTGACGAATTACACGGCGCCCGGGCAGTATTTCTATGACCCAGAGAACCGGCTGCAATCCACAGCCGGAATCACATATGCTTATGATGCCAACGGACAACGTGTGCTCAAATCGAACACGAGCACCGGAGCTGCGGTAAAGCGCTACTGGTCGGGCGGCGGAAACACCGTTGCGGAAGGCGACGGCGCGGGCAATATCACATCGGAGTATGTGTATTTCGGTGGCACGCGGGTGGCGCGGGTTGATCTGCCGGGAAACTCGGTTCACTACTATCTGTCCGACCACTTGGGCTCGACCAGCATGGTGACCACGGCGACGGGAGGAATTGAAGAAGAGTCGGATTACTCGGCCTTTGGGACGGAGTATGTGGCGACGGCGGGAGGGAACAACTACAAGTTCACCGGCAAAGAACGTGACTCTGAATCCGGCTTAGATTACTTCGGCGCCAGATATTACTCGAATGGGCTGGGACGCTTCGTCACGCCGGACTGGAGTGCGGTCCCCGTTCCTGTCCCTTATGCAGACCTCGGTGATCCGCAGTCACTCAACCAGTACAGCTACGTGAGAAATATCCCCACGGTGAAAGTGGATGCCGATGGGCATGGCACTTGTCCGCCGGTGTGCGACATCGATCAGGAGGTCAGGGAGCTAGTCGACAGCCTGAGCCATTTGCTCCCAGTGGCACCAGCGGCTGGACCAGCCCTTGCCGCCGCAGGTCCCCCAGCAGCCCTCGCTGCCCCCTCCGTAATTGGCATGGGGCTTGTTATCGCCGGTCCAAAGTTCGAACTCCCGGAGGACGGAAACTGCGGAGGTGACTGCTCGATCTACTTGCTGCAAGGGAGTGCGAATCCTGGCCCGGACACGCTTTGGGATTGGATCCTCGGGAAAAAACCGCCAGCACCAACTCCGAACACACAACCCGCAACTCCGACCCCGCAGCCTAAGACTCCCCCTGCGCCACAGGCGGCAGAACACACCAAGAATAAGAGCAAAGTCCGCAAGGACGACCATGAGAAAAGACGGCCTGGTACCTCGCCACCGCCCAACTACAAGCCTGATCGGGAGCACGAGCAGCCAAAAGATGATAAGAAGAAGGACAAGGAAAAACCGCCCTATCACCGAAAAGATCGCGACAAGAAGTAAGAGGGCAGCTAGGGGGCACCAAGTATGAAAACTTACACATGGAAAGAAGCTTTCGAAGATGCGCATGAGGCTGCCAAGGCAGGTAGTCCACGCTCACAAACCTTTGTTGGATACTGTTACGACATTGGCCGACCCGTGCGACGAGACATGAAGAAGGCCAGACGTTGGTACGAGAAAGCAGCCCGGAACGGGCAGATCGACGCCATTTTCAATCTCGCTGTGATCAACAACAAAGGTCTAGGTATGCGTCGTAACGCCCCCCGTGCTGTCCGCCTCTACCGGCAAGCAGCGTTACGTGGCGATCTTAAATCCCAATCGAATCTGGCAGTGATGTTGCTTGATGGGGACGGCGTAAAGAAGGACACTGCGGCTGGACTCCGATGGTTGAGGCGGGCCGCTCAAAGAGGTGACGACAAGGCTCAGTACAATCTCGGTCGTGCCTACCTAGAAGGCGAAGGAGTCCGACGGAGTGTCACTCATGCTCAGAAGTGGTTGTCCAAGGCCGCCAAAGGCGGACACGCCAAGGCGCGACGGCTGCTGCAATCCGTGCGGAAGAAGGCCGCGTGATCCAGCATTCGAGCGCCCGCTGAATAGTTGCGGTTTGCGTTCCAGGGCGGATTAGGGCGCGAGGGGCGGGACGAGGCGAGGGTAGTGTACTCCGGCCCTGGCGGGCGTCCTGAGAGTTTTTTCTTTAGCTGCGGGTTTGGTTTCCTGGCCGCGCGGATCTGTGGCGCGGCCTTGCCGTTTTAGCGTGCCGATCCGTTCCTGATTCCGGGGTGTCCGTGCCGCCGATCTTCGCTGTTGCCTGAACTCACTGCTTGCTCAGACAATTGACAGCTTCGAAGTCATGGTCTGCGACGACGGATCAACGGACGATAGCGCTCGGGTTGCCGATGAATTTTCGGACCGACTGGATATCCGCTTCGACACGGCTGAAAATTTTGGCGGGCCGGCGCGGCCGCGTAATCGGGGGATTGCGGGGGCGCGTGCGCCTTATGTGGCTTTTCTAGACTCCGATGATTGGTGGGCTCCAACGAAGCTAGAGCGCAGCATTCAGGCGCTCGAGGCGGGTGCCGAT
>JANXPR010000443.1 GCA_025357215.1 Acidobacteriaceae bacterium
GCCCAGCGCCATGCGCACGCCAATTTCACCGGTGCGGCGGTTCACCTGGTAGGTGGTAAGTCCGTAGAGCCCCACGGAAGCCAGCAGCAATGCTACCAGCCCGAACGCTCCGCTCATCCGCGAGACCACAACGTTTTGCACGGTGCTCTGTTCAATTTGTTCGTCAAACGTCCGCATGGAAAGCGGCACCAGGTTAGGATCAATGCTGGCCAGTATGCGGCGAACTTCCGGCATGAAGTTGTGCGGATCGCCAGCCATCTGCAATTCCAGCGTGCTCATATATACCGACGATGTTTCCACACGCTCGTCCGTTTCCGCTTCGTACTTGATGGTCTGTGCCAGGGGCACGAAAAACATGGGTCGCGGAGGACGCGATGCGTCCTGATATTTTGTGTCTTTTACCACGCCAACAATTTCGTAGTCACCGGCGTGCGCGCCGGCGCTCTTGCCAAAGTGTTCACCCAGCGGGTTGCGGTTGGGAAAATACTTGTTGGCAAATATTTCATTGACTACCGCCACATGGAGTGACGTTGCCGTATCGCTTTCCCTGAAGCTGCGTCCGCGGACGACCGGCGTGCCAATCGTCTCGAAGTAGTGTGCGCTCACCCGGTCCCACGACGCGCTTTCGCCGGGAACGCGGGTGTGTCCAGGAAACCAGACGCCTTCTCCCCAGTTGTTGCCTTGCTGCGCGGTGTAAAGAGAAAGGCTTTCGTTCAGAACTCCCGGCGCGTGCTGGAAGCGGTCTTCCATTTGCTCGTAGAGCCCAGTAAGTCTTTCTCCGGTATACCCAGCGGTATTGGGACTGAACATCACCAGCAGACGGCCTTCGCGCGCGAAGCCGAAATCCTGGTCTTGCAGGTTGCGTAGGCTTTGCGTGACCAGTCCGGCAATCGTCAGCAACGCCAGCGACAGTGCGGCCTGCAAAACGACGAGTGATTTTTGCGGCAGAGCGGAAGTATCACGTGTGCTGCGGCTGGCGCCCCGCAGCGCTTCCGCCGGATCGCTCTTGGACGCGATCCATGCCGGCGCCACGCCGAAAATGATTCCCGTAAGCAGCGCCACGCCAAAGGTAAATCCCAGCACCGGCAGGGAAGGCGCGGTTGAAATAGGGACGTATTGCGATCCCTGGAAGGCCAGCACCACCATGGCTTTGCTGGCGTAGTAAGCGACAATCAGGCCGGCGGCGCCTCCCATCACGGCCAGCATTATGCTTTCTGTAAGCCGTGCGCGGACAATGCGTCCGCGCGACGCTCCCATTGCCAGCAGAAGAGACATACGTTGCTTGAGTGCCGTGCCTCGTGCCAGAAGCAGGTTGGCCACATTGGCGCATGCAATCAGCAAAATTGCCGCCGAAATGATCAACAGAAAAATCAGCCCCTGCTTGGCTTGGTCCGCCATGGAGTTCACGCCGCCCGCGCCGGAAGTAAGCCGGATGAACTGTTTCTTGATGTCCTCAACTTTTGAATAGTGGTTCTGATGTTCCGGAAGATAGAGAAATTGCTGCAACTCGTTCGTCAGGTGAGCGGGAACCTGTTCCTTCTTGGCGTCAGGTTGCAGACGCCCGATCACGTACAGCCAGCTGGTTGTAGGCGAGCGCAGCATGGAATTCTCGCGCCGCATCGCGGGCTCCATGGCAATCGGCATCCAGAAGTCCGGCGGGTCGCTTTGCAACCGGTCGCCAAAAAATCCCGGTGGAGCCACGCCGATGATCGTCAGTCCGATTCCGTTCATCGTGAAGTTGCCGCCGAGTACCGATTTTTCCAGGCCGTATTTGTTTTGCCAGGCGCGATAACTCATCACCGCAACCGGTGGAGCGCCATCTTTGTCGTCCGCCGGAGAAATGAATCTGCCGGCGTACGGGCTTATGCCCAGCGTGAAAAAAAAATTTCCCGATACCAATTCTCCTTGGAACGATTCCGCGGCCTTGGCGCCTTCACGCAGCACGCTGATGTTGGGCGAATTGGTCGATGACGCCGCCAGCGTTGAAAACTCCGGCGTATTCGCCTGCAAGGATTGGTACATAGGATAGGAAAATATCGTCCAGTCATCTTCATAGCCGCCTTCCACGCAGCAATCGGACGTGTCTCCCAGGCGGACTAGCTCGTTCGGGTTGGCCACCGGCAAGGACTTCAGCAGAATCTCGTGCACCAAGGTGAAGATGGCGGTGTTGGCGCCAATGCCCAGGGCCAGCGTGAGAACCGCCGTTGCTGTAAACCCAGGTGACTTGCGCAACTGCCGCCATGCATAACGGATGTCCTGGAGAAGTGTTTTCACGTGTTGCCTCCGCGTGGGGGATTTCGCCTGTCTGCTGACCAGTAAGGCTGGCCTGCGGATGGCTTAACAATTGAATACGCAGGATCAGGCGCAATGGGTACAAGAAATTTTTTCCCTAGACGTAGGACGGCCCCTCAGCGCCTCGGGTAGCTCGGGTTTCGAAAGGTAAACAGAAACCGGTGCGTCGGTGGAAGTAGTTGGCCCCGAAACGACTTGCCCCTTTCATGCCAACATCGCGAGCAGCACTAATTTATTAGGACAAGGTTGTTCCTGCCCCTGCTGCACATTGACAATCAGCCCTTCGGTTCTCAAGAATTGGAGTGTCTGCCAACTCATGAAAGCTGCGTTGATGTGCATTTGGCGGCCCGGAGGCTTTACCTGATGCGAGCTACAGCTGTCTCTCTCTGCCTGTTTCTGGTCATGATCGCTTCACCTCAGCCTGCATCATCCCAACCCAGAAACAGCGCGCCCATGCAAACCGAGAGCCGCACCAAGACCCAGCCCGCGCAGAACCAATCGGCTGTTCAGGCGCAAGCCGTGATCGCGGACCTCCGCAGAGTCATTGTCCAGGCGCGTCCGGTAAACCAGGGGCCCAGGATCAAGAACCCGCGTGCCGCGAACGCACGTAACGCGATGCTGGGCACGCTGGGTAAACAAAAACAGGCCGCAGTGGACGAACGCTCGCAGTTCATCAAAGCGCCCAAGACCCGCATTCAAACTTCGCAGAACATCACGGTGATCCCTCTGCCGCACACCAAGACCCCGGCTGGTGGCGGTAATGAAAAGTCAAACCTTCCGCCTCCTGGGCCGACGCCGCAAAATGCCAAGATCGATCCGGGCCTGTGCACGCATGCGCAAATCAACACCGTGAACCGGCAGTCGAGCGGCGTGGTCTTTACCCCGGACACGCAATACAACCTCTACACCATTTCCGGATGCGGCTTCGGCGACCAGCAAGGTGATGTTCACATCTACGGCCACTTCAAATCGCAGAACATCAAAATGAACGTGGAGTTCTGGAGTAACGCTTCCATCGTCGCCGCGGTTGACCCCAACGTCTCCGGCGAACTCGATCAGGACGGCGTAACCCTGGTAGTCAAACCCGCTGGCGGCGCGCAGACGCAGATGGGTGGCAATCGTTTCTATGCCGCGCGGGAAACTGTCCAGCTCCCCGCGTTGGCCCCGGGCGATTTCGCTCCCAATCTTGCGAGCGCGGCGTTGAGCTCTCGCGTAAACGGTGTTGGCGGGGTAGTCCACGGCGTTAGTCAATGCGGGATGCCCCCTGACTTTTCTTCGCCCGCAAATGCCGGTGGAAACTGGATGGCCCACGTGGTACGAACCGGAGACCAGGCGCGGCCGTCGTCGGTTTGCGAGGATGCTGACCTGTTCACGTTCAACGACCTAACTCCAGGCTTTACCACGGATAGTTTTCAGTTTGCCTGGACCGAGCTGACTCAGTCCCAATGCAATGCCAAAGGTACGGCGCTCGGCGGCAATCCCGGCAGGCTTTCCTACACCGGCCAGTGGGATGGCCAGTGGTCCGGCGACAATATCAAAATTCTGTACCGCGTGCAGGAGTGTGACCCCACAAGCGTCGCCGCCGTTTCCAGAATTTACTCTTCCGTTTACTGGCTCAACGTCTGGGTCACCGGACCGCGCGGCGTGAATCCAAGAAAATAGCAAGCGGATTGTAAATTCGCTTGTGAAGCGGGGGCGGAACCATAAAGCTGACGTAGAGACGTGGCATGCCACGTCTCCCCGACCGCAAGAAGGCATATGCGTGGGTAGCGTAAGGACCATTGTCGAACCCGTGGAGCGGCAGAACTTTCATTCACGCTGTTTCAACATGCGCGCAATTTCCGCGTGGCCGTTGTCGCTTGCGATCTCGGCAAGCGTTTTTCCATCCGGCGAACGCTGCATCGCATCCGCGCCATGATCCATCAACGCGCGTACCGTTTCCGTTTGTCCGCGGACCACGGCAAATGCCAGCGGCGTATACCAACCTTCGGCGTAAAGCGGGAATAGCGGATAATCGCGGAACGGACGATCCACCGCCCGTGGCTCTTGCTCGATGATCTCCTTGATCCGCTCTGTCAATCCGTTTTCCACGGCTTCCATCATGTCCACTGGTCCTGTGATGATCAGGTCGCGGATGTCGTTGTGGCCCGCGTAGCTGGCCCATCCCGCCGGAGTGCCGTGATATTTTTCTTCGCGCACGCTCACGTTCGCACCGTGTTTCATCAGGACAGATGCGGCGCTCATATTCCCACGGAAGCCCGCCGCGTGCAGCGGAGTATAGCCACTCGTTAAATCGACGGCCGTCTTAGGATCGTCGCGGACATTCACATCCGCCCCGGCGGCGATCAACGCTTTTACTACCTCGCCCGGCGCGCGCTCGGCTGCGCGAACGATCAGGTTGCCCCATCGGTTCCCCGGCTTCAACGCGTCAGGCTCCCGGCGCAGAAGCCTTTCGACGTCATGTGTTCTGCCCAGCGCAATGGCCGCCGGCAAGCGCACCTTCGCGCCACGGTCCAGTAGTATCTGTGCGATTTCCTTTTCGCAGTTGAGCCCCGCCTGGTCCAGCGCAGTAAATCCGGCTTCGTCTATCGATTCCATGTTCGCGCCTAGGTCGAGCAAAGCCTTGAGTACGCCTGCTTGTTTCTTGATCACCGCCAGGTGCAGCGGACGCCGCCGCTTGCTCCCCATGTCCATGCGCCGTTCCAGATCGGCAGGCGACTGGGCAACCAGCTTCCGGACGACTTCCATTTCGCCCATGGCCACAGCCGAGAAAATGTTGTGCCGCGCACCGTGCGCCAGCAGGTAATCTACGATTTCGCGTACGATGCCTCGGCTGGAATCCACGTAGTCCCATGCCGTGGCCCAGCCCAGCACGCCCAGTTCGTGATAGTCGCCTTCGCCAATCGTGTCCGCGCCGTGTTCCACCAGTAAACGGATGATGGGGAAGTGCTGCTTCTCCGCTGCAAAGTGAATCGGAAAAGCGTTGTCGCCTTCGCACCTTATGTTCGGATCAGCTCCGCGCTCCAGCAAAAACTTCACCGCCGCTTCTTGTCCGCTGCCCGCAGCATCGTGCAAGGCGGTCCGCACGCCCGGCCCACCCGGCTCGTTGAGCAGTTCAGGATTGGCATCGAGCAACGCGTTGAGTTTCTCCAGATCGCCACGCGCAGCCGCGCCGCGTAGAGCCCTGATGTCGGCATCGCTGGCCGGCGCTGCTTCATGAAGAAGAACGTGTTCTTTCAGTTTGGCCCAGTTCTCAAACCCATATTGCTTGGCGATGACCATCTGCGCGTCGTTCAACGCAAACGGCGCCGCTTTGATTGCCGCTTCCGCAGTTGTTTTCCAGCGCGGATGATGTTCTTGAATCAGGTTGAGCGCACCCTTGTCCGCCGCCTGATGGCCTTTCAATAACTGCTTGGCTTGTTTCTTGAGATGTTCAAGACTTGGACGGGCAGGGAGCGGCTTTGTCTTCGCGTTCTCGGTCAGTTGTTTTTCGGTTTGAAGTCTTTGGTCTTGCGGATTCTGGTTTTGCGGATTCTGGTTTTGCGACTTCTTATTTCGCGGCTTCTGGCGTTTGCGATTCTGCTTCGGTTCCACGGGACGATCTCCTTTCAATAGTCGCCTGTGTCCGCAAAGCAGGCTGAAAGAAGATGTATGTGTAGGACTCACTTGCTGCTGAAGGTGGGCTTGGCCCTTTCCGCGGACTGGATGCGCCCTTCGCGCCGAGACTGACAATAATTCCTTGGCGGCGGGAAGTCAACGTCAACTTGACTATCCGTACCATTACACAATTGCACTCAAAGATTATTTACTTGAAGCAACGTCTCTTGGGCTGGATATTACCTACAATTGGGTTCTATTTTTGGGACGAGGACGACATGACTGTAGGGATAGGAGTTCTGTGTGACAACGCAGAGTCGATCATTCTTGCTGGGGATATGCGGGCTACCTATCGAGGCATGGCGGTGGCCCCACACGATAAAACTGGAAAATTGTATGACTTTGCTCCTTTTACTTTAGCTGCCGCTATTGCTGGTTCGACGAGTTCCACACACGCCATCGTCTCGGAACTCTCTATGTATCTTAGGGAAATCATCAACGCACAAATAGAACAGCCAAATAAGTACGTATATCTTGAACACATAGAAAAAGCGCTGGAAATGGCGCGGAAAAAGGAACTAAGACGGCTGCAAGAATGCGAGATACACGCCCAACTAGGCTGTGATTTGAACGATTGGTTAGCGGGAAAGTTGCCAACTGGACAGCCAATGAATGAGTACGCTCATAAATGGGGGGTAACGGTGCTCAAGGGCGTGCGCAATGATTTTAGAAATAAAGTGGGCATAATAGTTGCTGGGTTTTTGAAGAGCGGGCCTGTTTTTCTGCGCGGGTTGGGATTCGAGCCAGTGGAAGATGCTGCAAGCCCCGCAAACTATGTCATAGGCGGCTTGGGAGCGACTGAGGCATTCAAGGTTCTCATTAAACGAGGCCAGAACGTTGAAATGGGGATTGCTAGGAGTCTATTCCATGTTTACGAAGCCATGAAAGCAGCGAAGGTGGACGCGGGAGTCGGCGATCCGGCGTCTTATATTGTGATGCGGCCCTGGTCAGTGGCGAGGCCGCAAGGGATGCTTCGATTCCACCCCGATCATCCAATGTTGAAACAGTGGAGCAAAGCTTATCGCCGCGATAGCTCCCCACTTGAAATCCCATGGGCGAATAACCTGATCTACCACGGCATTAGTTCCGGAAAGAATCAAGAATACTCGATGGCTAGGTCCCCAAGACCTTGTGGGCGAATTGTAAAACCTGGCATGTTTGGCCAGACCGGCGAAACGTCCGGCGGGCAGCCTTTTGCTTTATCCAAGGAAGCTTTCCCGTCCGTACTCTTGACTGAATGAACGTTCATTCATTATTATTGACCTCGATTTCGCAGGGAATCCGTGTGCCATTTTCCGCCCTCTTTATATATCCGCCCTCTTTATATATAGGTCTCACGGCCACCCTGCCCCTCAGGGCCCGTTTTTTACGGAGTCAAAACTATTGGCACAGCTTGAAGGAATTGTCGCGTCCCAGGTCTCGCCCGCGCCCGTGCCGCATACGCCTGCAATGGACGGGGCATCGCAAAGATCAGACCGCCAAAACTGCTATCATCTTATAGGCCCAGGTAGTTGGCATCTCCCCCTGTTGATGATCCGCGTAATCCAGGAGACGCTCTCATGAGCACTTCAGCCGTTTCTACTCCCAAGCAGTCAAGTTCATCCATTCCCGTCGCCCAGTCCAATGGAGGCCGGGGAACCTCTCCGCACCAACGCATAAATAAGGTAGCCGTTCTGGGTGCCGGCACAATGGGCGCACGCATTGCCGCTCATTTTGCCAACGCCGGAGTTCCCTGCGTTCTGCTGGACATCGTGCCGCCCGACGCCGCCACCAGCACAGACCGTGCTACGCGCAATAAGATCGTTGCCGCCGGGCTCGATGCCGCCGTCAAATCCAAGCCCGCTGCGTTCTTCGAAAAAGGTCTGGAGAAGCTCATCACCATCGGCAATTTTGATGACGACATGAAGCTTCTCTCCGATTGCGACTGGATCATTGAAGCCGTCGCTGAAAATCTGGAAATCAAGCGCGCTCTGCTACAGAAGGTCGCTGCCGTGCGCAAGCCCGGAAGCATCGTCACCACCAACACCAGCGGTTTGCCCGTGGCCAGCATTGCCGCGGAGATGAGTGAAGAATTCCGCCGCCACTGGTTTGGCACGCACTTCTTCAATCCGCCGCGCTACATGCGCCTCCTGGAAATTATTCCCACGCCGGAAGCCAACCTTGAGGCCATGGATACCGTCTCGCACTTCGGTGACGTGCGCATGGGCAAGGGAATCGTCGTCGCCAAGGATACGCCCA
>JANXPR010000458.1 GCA_025357215.1 Acidobacteriaceae bacterium
CGCGTGCCGGTAGTCACCGCTGCGCAGTTGGGTGGTCCGCCCACCGTGCAGTACATTGACGCTTTCCTGCGCTTGACGGTGACTCCGCAGATTACCGCGGAAAACACCATCTTCCTGGATATCGACGTGGAAAACACGGTAGCGGATACCACCAGCATCAGTGGTTCGCAGATCAACCCCACGCTGGACCAGCAACAGGCCGTGACTCAGGTCCTGGTGTCTGACGGTGGAACAGTGGTGATCGGCGGAGTCGTACAGACGCAGAACAACCTGGCGATTGCGCAAGTGCCGATCCTGGGAAGCATCCCGCTGCTGGGCAACCTGTTTAAACACCAGTCAGTGAATACTAAAACTCAGGAACTGATCTTCTTCATTACGCCTAAGATCATCCAAACATAAACGTTTTGCCTCAAGGCCCTCGGGATTTTGTCCCGAGGGCTTATTTTATTGCCGCAACGGCTCCAACCCGCTTAGGAGCCCGGCGCAAACAAAGCTTCAGCTCCAAACGCAGCGGGCCCGGCACGTTAGTCGGCCACGCCCTACTCATATGGACTTTCTGGCCCGACAAAAACGACTCGCGGCGGCGTTGCGGGATGCCCGCATCGAAGCCATGCTGGTCACGCACCTGCCCAACATCCAATATCTTTGCGGATTTACGGGAAGCTCCGGCACCCTGCTGCTTCAGGCCAGTACTCGCGGCGCCAAACTGACCTTCTATACTGATGGCCGCTACACGCAGCAAGCCGCTGACGAAGTAAAGGGCGCCAAGGTAGTCATTGGAGGGAAATCGGCGCTGGCCATGGCTGCCGAAGGCGTGCTTAAAGCCAAGATCAAAGTACTGGGGATTGAAGCCGAGCAGATGCCGGTAAGCTTGTTCAAATACCTCAGCCACACTCTGCGCGGCAAAACCAAGCTGAAACCCATCGCCGGACTCGTCGAACAACTGCGCGCCGTGAAAGATCCTGACGAAATCCAGCAGATCCGGGCTTCCGTGCTGCTCGCGGCCAGCCTTTTTCAGACGGCGCTTTCGGCCATCCGCCCCGGGGTTTCTGAAACCGACGTTGCCGGAGAAATGGAACATCAAGCTCGCAAAGCCGGCGCGGAGAAGATGTCTTTTGACACGATTGTCGCTTCCGGACTGCGTTCGGCCTTGCCGCATGGCCGGGCGTCGGCCGCCGCTATTCCCGCCAACGGATTCATAATATTGGACTACGGTGTTATACTCGCTGGTTACTGTTCGGACATGACCCGTACTGTCCATGTGGGCCCAGTTTCCAGTTCCCACCGCCGCATGTATGATTCGGTCCGGGAAGCACAGTTGGCTTCAATTGAGGCCGTGCAACCCGGAGTAGAAGTGGGACAAGTGGACCAAAAGGGCCGTAAACTACTGGAAAAAGCGGGTTATGGAACGTACTTTACCCATTCCACAGGGCACGGAGTGGGACTTGAGATCCACGAGCTGCCTCGGCTGGCGAAAGGCCAAACACAAAAACTTGTGCCAGGCATGGTAATCACGATAGAACCGGGCATCTATTTGCCGGACAAAGGTGGCGTTCGCATCGAGGACATGGTTCTGGTCACCGAATTGGGTCACGAAG
>JANXPR010000462.1 GCA_025357215.1 Acidobacteriaceae bacterium
CAAACACTGCCCGCGCCAACGGGCCTTTGAGCTATGAGTACGGCCGCATGAAGCCCGGCATTTATCTCTATCACCTCTCGACCCGCGCTTGGGACTACATCCCCCTCGCGACCGGAAACATGATCACCGTTGCAATCGATTCCCTTTTCGCCGACATCAATTTTAATAACCGCATTCTCATCGGATACCGGGATACAACCCTCGGTGTGAACTATATCGCCACCCTCACAAATACCCCGCCTACCCGCGCCGTCCTTGTTTCAGAAACAATCGGTGTCGGACGCCTTCACTACCAGCGCATATTCTTCGGGCCAACAGATAAAAGTTTCGAAGCCCTGGTCCTCAACCTCGGCATATTAAATTCCATCACCGATACTGCTGTGTTAACTTTTAGCGTCTCTCTCAAAATCTATAACTTCACCCGGCAACTCTGGGGGCAATCAATGACCAACACCACGCTTTCGAACCATGCGACCCTTCAGGTGGACGGTACGGCATCAACCAATTACAAAGCTCAGGTCGGCGATGAAGTCACCATCCTCGACGGCTTGAATGCCGGGCAAATCGCCCACATTGTCTCAATCGCGAATCAGGGAACCAATACCGAAACATGGACGCTCGATACCACTCTTCCAAACCAGACTGAGAACAATGTCCATTTGAACGTCCAGCCCTTCAACCTCATTCAAAAGCAGACTTTTACCAATCTTGCGGCGCTGAAGAGAATCTATTTTAACGGCAAGGGCATCAGAGGTAAGCAATTTCTCGCGAAAGTTGTGATCGATGGACTTGGCACTAACCTTCAAGTCGAAATGCAAACGTCGTATTTTGTATTCGACGATCTCGGCCACGACGCAACATGACATCAGACGAACTCAACGCGGCAGCAGCCGCAGGAAAAGTTACCGAGGAACAATCTTCCAACCAAGATTCTGGGGCATCTCCGGAGGTTATTAAGTCTGAGACAACCGAACAGACCGACCTTAGCCAATACATCCCGATTTTTGTAAACCTCCAAAGCGTTCAAAAGTATCTCAGCGCCGCACCACTTTTCACTCCCAAGACGTTTCAAGACCAGATTCAATTCGTTGACGACGGCAAAACGAAATGGATTTATTTTTACGCGAACAACCAATGGAACGGCCTCGAAGTTTCGACGACCGGATATGGCGATGGCAGTGACGGGGCAGTTACCTTGAACGGAAGTACTACGTTCTCTTTTGCCTCCCTCGCATCAAACGTCTACACACTCAACCGCGACATCTTTTGTTCCGCGCTCACCCTGCAAGCGGGAGTAACCCTCAAACCAAATGGCTTTAAGGTCTATTCACAACAGGCCATCGACATCTTCGGACACCTTTCGCTCGACGGCGGTCCGGCGGGCCGAGGAGTAGATGGCGGCGCTGCGTCTGGAGCAGGCACGTTCGGCGGAGGCGGCGCGGGCGGCGTAAAGGGATTGGGCGTACCCTCAGGCTCAATCAAACAGCCCGGCGACGGGAAAGACGGAAAAGTTGGTATGCCGGGAAGCGGAGCAGCACATAACGGCGTTCCGAACACGCTGAATGGACTTGACGGCCTATCAGAACCGAACTGTATCCTTCCAAACAACGCCGCGAATGGCGGGAAGAGCGGCTCTGGGGCAATCAACGGCACAACCGGTTTCACTGACAATTCCAGCACCGGAGGAATTGGAGGTTCAGTTACTAGAACCACCAAGCCTTCCGCACTCGACATTATCAAGACTCTCGTCAATGCACTCGGCGCTATCGGCTGCAATCCAAGCCCCGGCTCTGGGGCCGGTGGCGGATCAGGTTATGGCAATAATCCAGGCAACGATGCCGTCGCCGGAGGCGGCGGGGGCGGCGGATCCGGTGCGCCCGCTGGCATCGGATGGTTCTGCTCCCCCGCAATCAATGTCCATGTCGGAGGTTCGGTAACTTCCAATGGCGGCGATGGAGGGCGCGGCGGGGACGGCGGAACCGCAACCGGGCCGTTTCAAACTTATGCCGGCGGCGGCGCAGGCGGCGGAGCGCCGGGCAATGGTGGCCTCATTTTATTCATCACGCCGAGCTATACGAATCTTGGCACCGTCACCGCGAATGCAGGCGCACCGGGCGGAGGTGGCAATTCTGTCGGTGGAGGCACCGGCACCACCGCTTCATCCGGATCAAGCGGACAAATTGTGCAGATCGTCCCCTAGACATCACCCGCCAAACACTTAAACTAAAAGCAATCCCACCCGATGACATTCCTCGAAGCGAAAACCAACCTCTGCAATTCCAAGCTCAACATCAGCTATACCGATGTTCTCGCCGGGAATAATCAACTTTTCTCAGCTTCGGATATTAACGACGCCATCAATTTCGGCGTCAAACAAGCCTGGGATTATAAGCCGTGGACATTCACTCAGAAGGCATACAAGACGACGATTCCCAATCCCTTTAATGGATATATCGATTACCCGAATGACTTCGAAGACAAGAGCGTTTTTCTTTTAATCGTGAACGGCGTCCCATGGAAAGGGCCAGCCGCCGGCAAACGCGATTTCACCGACTATCAAAAATGGTTTTCCGATAACGCGACGGATACCTCGCTCATTTGGTCTGAGTTCGACCGCTTTATTTTTATGAACGCGAATGCGCTCACCGTTGGACAGGAAGCAGATGTCTTTGGAAAACTTCGCGCACCAACACTTGTTGCTGACGGTGATCTACTCCCATTTTCACCATCGACTGACAATAACGAAAACAGCGGCAACATTGCCGTCGTGCTTTACGCCTATTCTTATTTGCTCGCTTCAGAAAAAAAGAAAAATCTTCAAGGAGCAATGGCCGAAGCAAAAAATGCTCAAGCTATTCTCGATGGCGTTTGGAAACCTATGGGAGAACGAAACAGCCAGGACAACTCCCAAAACCGCTCATTCTTCAATTCTCAAGATTTCTTCCCACGTCGCTCGAACCGGAATAACACAACGCCGGGAAATTTCCCCTAAACCATGCCACCAAACACACCAGTTGTAACCACACCAGCTCCCGCAGCTCCGCCGTCTTCCGCGCTTTTTGCAAAACCCGGAGAATCTTTAAACGACTATGAAACTCGTCTCGGAGCCGCGCCCGGTGGAGGCACCGGAACAGGCTTCGGCACATTCACGCCAGCCCAGCCCGTCACCGATCTCAATACCGCGCACGATGAAGTTGCTCGTCAGCTTGGATTTAATTCATATCAGGACGCAGTTACAAAACTCGGCGCTCCAGCTTCATCAACCGTAGATTTCTATAACAACGCATACACGGCAGCGGGCCTCGGCAAGCTACAGGCGAGCATCAATCAGAAGAATTCCGATCTCAATTCCGCGCTCGGAAAGGTGAATGACAATCCTTGGCTCGATGAGGCATCACGCGTCGGCCGATCTCGCAGTCTTCAAACATTAGCCCAGGGCGATATTAAAAACGTCACCAATCAATACAATGCGGGTCTTAAATCCGTTCATGATCTCGTCTCCCAGCACGACACCGATGTAAAGAATAATCAGGCAAAACTTACCCTCTTGGAGAGTCAGGCAAAACAACTCGCCACCGAAGCGAACACACCGCCCAAAACATTCAAAGCCGCGAACGGAGCCACATACAAATACAACCCGGCAACTCAAAGCTTCGATCAAATCTTTCCCGGTAAAAATACAAGCACCGACCCGAACACCGTCGTCCCCAAATTTAATAAGGACCTCACTAACCGGGCCACTCTCGACAAAGCCGGAACGAGGGAGCAATTTATCCGGCAGCTTCAGCAGCTCTATCCGACGATTGATCCCAACGATATTGCCAAAAAAGTTTATGAAACGTACCCGGATGGCTACGAAACGAAAGGCGGTACCAAATCCAAGGCATCCGGCTCTCGCACATTATGATCAGCCTTTATGACAACAAAGGATCATCCCCAGCACCCAGCCCCTCCCCCGCGCCTTCCGCGATAAGGCTCTATTCGGATTCAGGATCACCAGCTCCCGCAGCGCAACCAGCGCCGTCAACCGCCTCCCCAATACGCCTCTATAACGACGCCTCCGCTCCAAAAACGAGCCCTGCCGCGCCCGCTCCTCAGGACAGCCCATCTCCCTCCCCTTCACCCATACAGGGCAAATACGGGCCATCTGTAGCCACCGACCCAGCTTCCGGCAAAGCGTTGCTTTGGTATGAAAATCCCCAAGCAAAATCCTCTCAACTTCTTTCCGACCGAACCTATCCCGGCTTTGACCCCACCGTTCCGCAGAAAATCGATCCTCTCACTTTGCATAATCCGCGCATGAAACAGGATATTTCAACCGGTATCCGCAAAGCCCTCGGCGCGACTGCTTTCGAAGAACTAGATCACATCATGCCGCTCGAACTCGGCGGCTCAAACAATCAATCAAATTTGCGCCGAGAACAAGCCAAAGACCCTTCGAAGCCCTATAGCCCTGGCTCGAATCCAACCCCAACCGATGCATTAGAAAACCAGCTCGCCGCGAAAGCCCACAATGGAGACAAGACAGGCTATCCACTCGTCCAGGCATGGCGCGACATGGCGAAAGCAAAAGGCATCACGCTTCCTGAGGATCAGAAGCCCACCTCATCTCAAGACCCGGCGTCAAGTCTAGCGAAGGATGTCCTTACTAAGTTTCCCTTCAGTGCCCCAAACAACTCAAATAGTACTTCAGCTCTCGCGCCAACCCTTCCATCTCCCGATTACAGCATCGAAAATGCGATCACGAATTTCGCGCCATTTCAACAACTCGCCAGAATGAACGGAGGTGAGAGCATCCTCGATGCATTCATGGAAGTTTATGATAACCGGGCCTATGAAGCGCTCAATTCTGACGACATCAATGCCGTTATCAATCGCCGCACTGACTTAATTCAAAAGGGCAGTGATCCTCACAAGGCCACCATTCAGGCAGTCACCGAAGCGAAGCAAGGGAAACTTCAAGCGCAGATGATCGCATCCGTTAATCCGGAAGCAGATCTCGCTGACACGGCAAAAGCAATTGAGGCAATTGCGAAGAGCAGCGATCCTGCCGCGATAGCATCGCTTCTCAAGAAAGTTCCCGGAGTCGCCCCGGAAGACATTCCCGTCCTCTCGAAAGCGCTCAAAGGTATTTCCAATCCCGACGATGTAAAGAGCGTAATAAGCGGAGTCACTGGAAAGACACCAAATTCAAATGTTTTCTATCACGGAACCACATCTGAAGGCGCTAAATCCATAGAACAATCTGGATTCAAACTCGGCAGTGAAGGAATGAATCGCGGCAATGGAATTTCACTCAGCACCGATAAAGAAGTGGCTGCAACATTCTCTGAAAAAGATGGAACCCCCGGCAAAGTCTTCGAAGTCCATTTAAAACCAGACGCCAAACTCGTTTCATCTGCCGAATTTATTGCCACTAAAAATGCCATTGCTGAACAGTCAGGCTTCGACACCGCAACCCAGAAGGCTCAAGAGTTCTACAGATCAAAAGGTTACGACGGCATCGACTTCAGGGATACTCAGCATTCCCCCGGTTCGATCCCTGACGCCATGAAAAACGAGGTTCGTCTATGGAATCCTGATATTGTCGATCACGTCCAACACTCGGCCAAAACCCACACTGGGATGGATCTTGTCGATGAAGGTATAACCAACGCTCAAATCAACGCCGCGAAATTGCAAGCTACGCTCGAAGCGCGAACCGCCATGGAAGATAAAGCAGCCCTCGCCCCGCCTCCCGAACGCGAAACTTTTCTCAGTAAGCTCAAGAATGTTCTCAACCCCCTCAAGGGCCAAGACCCAGAAGTCAAAGCTGCTTTTGAAGATTATTCCAAGAAACTCGCCGAAGCGCGGCCTCTCGCAAATGCGGAAGCAAGCAAACTCCGCAACATTGCGCCCCAGGAAGGGTTAGACACCATCCTCCGGTATGAGCGCGGGTCCCGAACCCCATATACCGAACAGATAAAGGATCAGTTTGAGGGCCTTTTCAAGGAAGCCAATGATCGCGGCCTCGACACCGAGCATCGCGGCAATTATCTCCCTCACGCTTACGCAGAAACGAAAGATCAAATCGGCGAAGTAATGAAAACTTATCTTGCGAAAAAAGGCGTCCCAGAGGAGATGGTCAATGATTTTATGAACGGCAAGCAGCCGATTCCGGACTCCGTTGTAAAGCGCTTGGGCCTCAATCCGTTTTTCACGAAGACAAGAACTTTTCCGACTTACGACGCGGCTATTGAAGCTGGCCTTCATCCTAAATACACCCATCCCGCACAGCTCGCCGGCCTTTATCGCGAGAATATGGAACACGCCATTGCAAGCAGAGAGTTCGTCCAGAACCTCGTAGACAAGGGCAAACTCTTCCCCGCTGATCTTGCTCCCAAGGGATACCAACCAGTTAACCTCGAATTCTCTCAGCAGGGCTATTATGCGAAACCAAGACTCGCCCAGATGATCAACGGCCTATTCAATGATTCGAACTCGAAGAGCTTCTTTCAACACGTCATCGGAGTCACCGGGAAAGTTTCTCGCGTCGTTCAGAAGATGGAGCTCACCACCGGATTCCCCGGAACAAACATCAACGTCCATTCAATCGGCCAGGTAATTAAGGAGATTACGGCAGGGGATTTCTCAAAAGTAAAAGCCTTTGTGCGCGCGAATTCAAACGATGCAAGCGTGAAATTCTTCGAAGCCAATCGCGATGTTCTTCAGCGTATGGCCGCGCAAAATCTTGATCTCGGAACAACCGTCGCTGATTACCCCAACCTGTATAAGAACCTTATGAAACCGGATGTTTCCGCTGCTTACTCCCGAGGCGGTGTTAAGTCAGTCGCAGAGTTCCTACAAAAGGAAACCGGGACCACCCTCGAACATATCTTCACCAAGAAGAACTTTTCATCGTTTATGCCACAGCTCTACGTCTCCACATTTAAAGACGCAGCAGAACGCTTTAAGGCGCAAGGAATGGCGCAGGACAAAGCCGACAAACTCGCCACCGATGTCGTCCGGGCTTTTCATGGCCTAATAGGTAATGTCGGTCGCGCTCCAATGACAGAGGATTCACTTTCTACGGCGTTTTTTGCTCCAAAATTCCGGGAGTCCATCATCAATACGCTTTGGAATTCCGGCCGATCTATAACAACCGAATTCAGTAATCCTGCGTTTTACAAGAACCGCCGTCTCGTCGGCGGAATGGCGCTCACGTTCGGACTCTATACCGGAGCGAATAAATTCATGAACGGCCACTTCATGTGGCAAAACCCGAGCACTCACCAATTCGATTTACAGATCCCCACCGGCAATAGTAATTATGCGTATGTCCCCTTCATGCCGACATTTCTCGCGGTTCCCCGGAACATTTTTGGCGGAGTCCTTTCTGTAGGCCAATCAGACCTCAAAGGAGCCACGCAGGAATTTAGCTCGGTACTTTCCGCCCCACTTCAGCTCTTTGGACAGCTTTACGCAAACAAAGACTTCTTCGGCCGGCCGATTTATGCCGACACCGATCCAGGGGCCGTCAAAGCACAGAAGATCGCAAGCTATTTAGGATTAAACGTAATCCCGCCGTGGATCAAAGAGACGGTGAATTACATCGCAAAGAAGGGGCAGGTACCTCTTTATCAAGCCATCACAACGGGAATGGAGTTACCGATTAAATACGGCAACGATTTAAAAAACAGCCAAAGCGCTCTTGCACAGGCAACGCAGAATTTAGCAATGCAGCACGCCGCTGCGCTCGATTCATTCCGTCCAACTTATGACAAAGTTCAATCTCTTATTCAAGCCGGAAAACAAGATGACGCACAGAAGCTCGTCGAGAGCCTCTCTGATTCCGATTATCAGCTTTATAAAGACCTCAAGACCGTGGATACGAAAAAGAATACCTCAAAAGGGGAAGCTCAATTCTTACCGACGTACCAGCAAATTAAAACTCTCATCCAAAATGGAAAAACCGCCGACGCACAGAAGGTGCTCGACGGCCTTTCATCCCAAGAATACAAGTTTTACCAGGCGCTCAAGAAACGCGGCATTTAGACCTCACATTTTAAAAGCTCACATCGTTTCCCGATTCCACTTCGACAATACTTCCCGCCTGATATGTCACCCCTGAAGGCGTCCCGACATAACGAATAATCATCTGCTCACCGGGCCGCAATTCATTCTTTGCAACCGGCGCATCTTTCCGAACGCACGGATCGAGATTCGCGTTTCCCGGCACCACCGCAGTTCCAAGACTTCCCAATCCATTGCAGGTAAACACATCGAACGTCTTTCCCAACGAATCGGTAAAAGATTCCGGGTAAACAAATCCTTCCCCGTAATTCTTTCCGATTGTGATTCCGGCGATTGCGCCGCCCGGTACGTTCAGATTCTTTACCCTCACAGCCACGCCGGTATTGTTTGAGATCGTCACATACGCATCGGTATCCGTCGCGTTGAACGCTACTGAGATTGTTTTTGTTTCCATGATGGTAGGTTGAGATATTGCCGGCGTATCAGTCACCGTGACCGTTTCCGTCCCTGTCCCGCCGCCCGTTCCTGTCGTCGTCGTTGCGCCAATCTGCGGAACCGGAGCTACAGGCACAGAGCTTGAAGCGTTCTGCATTGCGATCAGCTGATTCTCAAGCCCTATCAATTGCTCGATAAGCGTGATGATGTAAAGCCGAAGCTGGTCCGCCGTCATCGTAGTAACGTCGGCCGTCTGTGCATGGGCGAAAGGGGCAATGATGAACAGTGCCACCGCCAACCCAATAACTATTTTCTTCATGTTCTTAAATCGATCTATTTTTTCGACCTTTTCTCACTCACCCTACCATTCCTTCGGATACCGTCAAGAAGTTGTACACAGGGCCACCCTTTCACTTTTCCGGCAAAGTTCTACGATGTAACTAATGCCCCGGCTCGAAATATGGCTTCCCGTTAAGCCATTTCATCTCAATCAAAAATTTGGCGACAACATCCCCTGCGTTCCCGATACCCAGGATGTTCCCCTTTCACAGCGGCAAGTTGTAAATGGCGAAGACAACAACACCTGTCCAGTCGGATACGTGAAACTTTATCCTCTCCTCGGTTTTCCTAACGGCCACAATGGGAATGACCTCATGGCAGGGGAGCAGAGTTGCTATAGCTCTATCGCGGGAACCGTCGTCGAAATCCAGCTCACCCCCGCACGGGGGCTGGGCGTTGGCGTTCTCACGGACGATCCGTTTGACCTCGATTCCTTCGGAATGCACCACATCAAAATCCGCACTTGGCATTTCAAATCGGTTGCTGTGCAAATCGGGCAAAAGGTTCAGGTCGGCGATCTCTTGGGAGTCACCGATAACACCGGCTTTTCTTCCGGCGATCACGTTCATTGGGAAGGAGACCCTATGGATCTAATAAACGGGCAATGGCAGCTCACGTTTCCGAATAACGGATTTCAAGGATCAATCGATCTCATGCCCTTTTGCAATATGCGTTTTGCAGCCGATTATCAGCTCGCGGAGAAAACCCTTGCAGTCGCTTCAAAGATCGTCATGAACCCGAGTGTCCCTCTCAATCTGCGAATCAAATTCGGCCTTCAGCTCGTTCAGTTTGTTCAATGGTTATTCAAACTCCCATAAAAAAGGTCGCAACCAATCTCACTAAATAAATGTCTACAGCCGTTATCGGATTCCTTCGTGGCGCTGGATATGCCACCCTCGGCGGCGCACTTTTTGGCCTTTCTCAGTTCCTTCTCGCAAATCCCCTTCTTGCAGGTGGGATAGCAATCCTGCTTACTGGCTTTATCGCGCAGATCGAACACAAGTACAACATCCCCACTCCGACGAATACCGCAGTTTCAGGAACGACACTCCCTCAGTAATCTTCCGGCGACCTTGAGCGTCGCCGCCTGGGGAACCACGCTTCGACCCGTGGAACTTGCGCGAGCTAGCCGCGTTTCCTCAGGCGAGGGCGCTCAAGCCCTATCTCGCACCTTGACAACTTCATAAGGAGGTTCCTATTGCCACCACAAACAGCTCCAGCGAAAGCACTTTTTCCTCTCGGCCATCTCGTTGCTACTCCCGCCGCACTCGCAGCTCTCGAACGCACCGGAGAAAACGCTCAAACATTTCTTCAGCGCCATATCACGCGCGATTGGGGCGACTTATCGCAACAGGACAAGCAAGAGAACGATTGCTCTATAGATATTCCCTTACGACTTCTTTCCGCGTACACGCTCACCGATGAAACGAAAATTTGGATCATCACGGAAGCGGACCGCTCATCAACGTGCGTTCTACTGCCCGACGACTACTGAAAGGAAAGTTCATATGAGCCCAACCAACCGCTGGCCAGTTCGGCTTCGCCATGACAAATGCAACAGCGACATGAATTCATTTGCGCTGGAACTCGCGGTAGAACGCACCGGCGTGATCGTCATCACCTGCGCCTGTATTGATTGCGATGAAGAATTTGAACTTGTCTTCGGAATCCTTGAGCTCGTAGCTGAAGCTCTCCTCGCAGACAAAACCGGCCGCATAGTGCCGGACACCGCAAAGAAAGCGCTTCCATTCCCAACCAAAAAGCCTCATTGAAAGGAGGTGACCTTGAATCAAATCAAAAAAATCTTTGCCGCGTTTCTATGTCTCTACTACCTCATGCTCACGGCATGGGCCAACCATCAAGACAAAGTTCGTTCCATTACCTAGACTCGGCTCCTACGCCGTTAACGCAAGCCTCGAACGCCTCCACGACATTACAACTAATGCGCTTCCGCGAATGTGGAATGCCGTCCAAAAAGGCTGGGCTCATCCGCAGCACTACGCGGTATGTGTCAGGGATCACCCGATCACCGTTTCTGAGGAAATAGAACGATTGCTTTACTCCGTCCGCTATTTCCTATCAACAACCGATTCCTTGAATTCGACATTGCGGGCGAACCTGCCTGCAAACACAGCGGCACAGACCGCGAACCTGTAACACTTTAACCGGAGCTGTACCCTCCGGTTTTTTATTACGGCTCTTCTTCCGTTTCTGGCTTTTTAGACTCCCGTATCGCGTCTAGTGTTATAGCTTCCTTATCCGCGACACCGACAATCCTTTCCCCGATGTAACGATTCACGCCAGCTTTTAAACTCTCCGCGTCCAGCGTGAATAGTTCAACCGAACCCTTATCAAAATCCGGGTCCATTTCAAGTGCCTTCAGTATCATCGCCACGTCTTCCATGTGCCGATTGAAGGCCGTCAATTTCTCGTACATTCCAACGTTCATATTCTCCTTTCCCCACTGCTAATCTCTGTACCCGATGCAGCGAGGAGCCTATTTTACGCCTGTGCAAAACTCACTTGCAGGATTCCGCGAAAGTGTCATGCTTTTGGGGAAGCTCTTTTTGGCGGGCGCTATCCGGCGAGCCAATTCTAGATAAGCTCTTGCGCTTGCCTTCTAAACAAGCGACGGAGAGCCTCGGCCAAAGGGAGTTTCCCCAACAAGTCGCAAACATCGCCCCGCTCACCCCGGAGCAGTCCCAATCGGACAAGGCTACTTCGGTAGCCACCAATGAAAAGTAAATGGATCATTCTCGCAATCTTCTCAATTCTCGGTTCTTCCCTCCATTTTGCCCCGCCCCGCGTTTTTAGAATCGTAGGAGCCTCCGCACGGGAACTCTCGTCTAGTGCGACCGTAGAGGCAGGAATCACCAATTTGAAGGCGTATGTCGCAACACAAGCCAAAGCCTACGGAGTAAACCCCATTCTCGCTTTATGGATTGTCCAACACGAAAGCTCATTCGACCCTACAAGAAAGGGCGACGACGGCAACAGCCGGGGACTATGGCAGATCAGCTCGATTTATCACCCGGAGGTCTCCGACGCATGCGCATTCGATCCATCATGTTCGACGCGGTGGTCGCTAGCCTGGATCGCACAAGGCAACGTAATGCAGTGGAGTAGTCGGCGGTTTTGTCGTGCTTGGTATCCGGACTGTCCTTTTTGACTGGTGAGTCCTTGTGATGTTGGTCTTGAGTTGTGCTTTTGTGCCGGTATGCTTTACTGAATTCAAGATCTTCTCTGAAAGCGGGGAGTATATTTCACAATTCGATCATTTTGCGAAGCAGGAAGTTCCCCGCAGGTAAGCGAGCAAACTTACCCTTTCATGACTTCCTGCCTCGCTTTCAGTGAAGACTTATCCCCGGCTTTTCCCGCGCCTATTCCCAGCATTTTAAGACTTATCCACAGGCTGTCCCCAAGCGTAATGTAGATAAAACGTGGCTTATATCGTCAAAACGGCCGCAAATGCCAAGTCACTAATAGTAGTAAGTTCTTTATATCTTCTCTGATCTTTCTTTCTTATAAAGGGAGGATTATTCGGCTACTTTTTGAAAAATCGTGCAAGTCTCGCTTTGAATTCCTCGCCGGCACGAATCTCGCACTCCCAGATCGTCATTACCTTCCAGCCAGCTTCCACGAGCGCGGCTTCATTGCGCTTATCCCGGTCGACATTTCCCCGCCGCTTATCTTCCCAAAAGTCGGCATTCGACTTCGGCTTCACGCATCCATTGCCGCACGTATGGATGTGCCAGAAGCAGCCATGCACAAAGACAATTTTTCGGGATTTTGAAAAGACGAGGTCAGGCTTGCCAGGGAGATCCCGCCGATGAAGGCGATAACGATACCCTAAACCGTGAACAAACCGCCGCACCGCAAGCTCTGGGGCCGTATCACGCCCTTTGATGGCAGACATGTTCCGACTGCGCTGCTCCGGAGTATGGACATCAACCATTACGCTCTAAGGCTCGCACACTTTCGATGAATTCCTCAACACTGATCATGGTGATCGGCCGCTCCGGTGGGTACTCATCCTGTAATGCCCTTGGGACGACCAGTGTCACGTTGGCTTCATTCATTTCGCGCATTTGGCTCGTCGTGATGCCGCGCTGCGTCGTCAAAATATGTTTCCGCGCGACCCTCCGGCCCTCATTCAGCACTTGCCGCCACCGATCCTTGCAGGTCCGCTTCACCCCGAGTACCACGAGCTTTTCAACCGGGAAATTATTATCCCTGTACTGTGCCTCTCCTGGGATCACGATGTCCGGCTTTCCGTCGATACTTGGACGGACGCTATGGGCGATACCCGCACTTTGGAGGATTTGGCCGACATGATTTTCAAGCGATCTCCCGGCGCGGGATTTCCGTCTGTTCATGATCGCGGCGGCCGTCCGAATGAAATCATTGACATCGCGAAAATTCCGCACGATGTCAGGTTGGACGATTTGCCGCTCAATTAACTGAAAAAGCTTGTATTCGGAATCCACCATGCGCACGAGCCTATCATCTGCCGACTGCTCACTGAAGCGGCGTATACACTGCTCCAAAAATTCCCTTATGGTCGATGAAAATACTTCGCCAGTAGGGAAGTCAGTAAGCGGCGCCGCAAACTCGCGGAATTTCCGCTCCAGACATTCGTCCTCAGTTTCCGCTATAGGAACGCCGTGCTCATAGACTCCCCAAGTGTCCGTGATCTGCACGCCGAGCGCCGTGAGGAGATCTTCGATGTCCTCGTCAGTATCGAGAACATACGCACGGAATTCCGTGTGGGTCATTGGGATCAGGACAAAGAGGTTTCCTACGGTCTCACCGCCCAACCATGGGAAATCCCGACCGAAACGCGTCAGACGGAATTCCGACCGGGTCTTTTCGCCATACCACTTGACGCGCGAGTCGGTGACCCTTCCGTCAGGCCATGTAATCTGGACTTCCGCTTCGTCGAATCTGCCCTTTACAGGGCCGAAATCGGAATAGAGTTCCCACGCACTTTTCGGAAGGTAGAATCCGCATTGATGGCTGCCAGTAATTCCGGCATCGTTCGGAGAGATAAATTTTAGAATTGCATTGCCGTACCGTGTTGCATCTTCAATCGCCCGTTCACCTATCGGTGATGCCATGCGAGAGCCTCCTTACCCCGTTCCTTAGCTGGCCCGCACCTTTTTTATGAGACAACCATTCTTTTTCTGTGTTAATCGCCACGACATCGTTTTCAAAAGCTCTTGGGCAACCGCTTGGGCAACCTTCGGAACGACGGCATTCCCGAATTGACGATACGCCTGAGTGTCCGAAACTGCGATCTCATATTTGTCGTCGAACCCCATCAGCCGCGCACATTCGCGCGGGGTAAGCCGCCGCGGATTTTTCCCTGCCTGCGGAATGAGAATCTCGGAACCGTCCTTGTAATACCGGGCGCTTAACGTCCGCGTCACCTTTTCAAGATCAGCGAGCCCGAATCCGAACCCGTTGCCCTTTGCCTTATGCCCCTCGGCGTATCGTTGCAGATAATTCCAAAGATGGCCCGTAAGTGTATATCGCGGATCGGGGTTGGCCTCGAGAATATCTTTCACCTTCGGCTTCGCGCCTGATGGCGGTTCGGGAAATTCAAACGGAGGATTATCACCGAATTCCTTCCGATCGAAGCAGACGATATAAACCCGTTCCCGGTGTTGCGGTACCCATCCCGCCGCATCAATCACCTTCGAGAACACTACGTAATCCAAATCCTTCAATGTTTCAGTGATTACCTTCCAGGTACGGCCTTGATCGTGTGACTGGAGATTTTTTACATTCTCAAGGAGCATCGCCGGCGGCCGCTTAATGCTTGCGATCGTCGCGATTGTAAAAAACAGGTTCCCTTGGTCTTTGCACTTAAATCCGTGCGGCCGGCCGAGACTATTTTTCTTTGAGACGCCGGCAATGGAAAACGGCTGACAGGGAAAGCCGGCCGCAAGAATGTCGTGATCGGGAATTTTATCGGCTTTGATTTCCCGTATATCACCGTGGGGAATTTCGCCGTGCCAGCGTTGATATGTTTTTTGCGCGTATTTGTCCCACTCGGAAGTAAACAGACATTTTCCCCCGAGCTTTTCGAGTGCTACCCGGAACCCGCCAATTCCCGCGAAGAGATCTATAAATTTAAAAGGCAGAGACCCCGGAACAGGAGTCTCCACCTCAACAATTCTTTGCGTGAACAGAGGAATTTGTCCCTGCACGTCCGCATCCCGGAGCTGGCCGAGCGCGGCGACCATAAATTCCTGTCGGCTCATCCGCGTCTTTTCGAGGCCGGTCTGAATCCACTCATGAATTTCGCTCGGGACATTCCGGACGAGAATATCGTTACAGCCTTTACCGTTCGGAGCGCTGGGAAGCTTTGATATCATCTCGCGAAAATGATATCAAAATGTCCCAGCAATGCAAGACAGTGGAATCGCAGATGACAAGGGGCTGTGGAAATTGAGGACAAATAAAAACGGGCCTGAAGCCGAATGTGCTACGCGTCGCTCAAGGAACAACCTAAGTTGCTCGGACGTAATGCAGCGCCATTCAAGGTGCTACGCTTTGCCAAGCAGGGAGCTTCAGACCCACATGAATCCTACCACCACCTTCCGAGAAGGCAAGCCCGAATAAAAAAGCAGCCCTACGAGAGAGCTGCTAAGACCGCCGCTTCTAAAGCGACCTGCCGCGATTTCACCCAAGGGGCGTAATGTTTTTCGGTTGTCTTTATTGAAGTGTGTCCGAGAAGAATCGAGACCGTTTTTAGATCGACCCCTTTTTCGAGGAGGGAAACCGCGAACGTATCCCGGAACATATGTCCGTGAGCCTCGGGCAATCCCGCGATCACGAACACCTTTTTCAAGTCTTCCTGCCATTGCGTGATGCAGGTTTTTATCGCGCTCGCCCCGGACCAGAAATAATACGGATTACCGTCATGGATTTCGGCGAGGATTTTTACCACTTCCTCATGGACCGGAACCCAGACGGGCTGCTTTGTTTTCGCTTGGTAAAGGAATATCTTCCCGTCCTTCACCCGTTCGGGCTTTAGATTTACCGCGTCCGAGATCCTTATCCCGGAATAGCGCATAACGAGGATAAATGCCCTGATTCTTCTTTCCTTCCCGGCCGGCATTTGGGGATGGATCTCACGGACGGTATCAGCCGCCCATAAAATCCGTTCCATTTGCTCAGGCGTAAAGGGGAGTGTCGGCGCCTGATGCACGACCGGCAGTCTGACCGCCGCCGCTGGGTTTCTATCGATCCAGCCCGAATCCACACAAAAGCGGAAAAAGCTCCGCATCATTTCGAGTCTCTTTTGAGTGGTAAGCGCCGCAAGTTTCCACCCTTCACGGAGCTTTCGAATATCATCCACCGTTACCGAGCGAATCGAGATATTGCCTAATTCGCGTTTTAATTCCCCGGTGATGTGCTTGATTTTCTTTATCGTCTCACGGCTTAAGTGACGGGCTTCAGCGTCCGATAGATATTTATCACACGCGAGGTTAACCGTAATTCCTCCGGCCTGGGGATTTGCTTCCCATTCCCGGACAATTTTTTGCGCCGCCTCCCATGAACGGAGATCGAGCGATTTTCTGATCTGGCGGCCGTGGAGCATTCCTTCGACCGCAATAGGACACTGACAGTTCCGGTGTTTTCTTCCGGTGAACTTGCAGTCCTTTGTATGCCGTCGAAAGAGCGTCAGCATTTAGTTTTCAAGCCTCCTTCCATAACAGTACCCTGCGTATTGCAGGAGGCAAGGAAGCCAGAAACGCCGAAAACGCAACTGAAAGGAAATGGCGGAGAGGGTGAGATTCGAACTCACGGAACCTTTCGGTTCGCCGGTTTTCAAGACCGGTGCCTTAAACCACTCGGCCACCTCTCCGAAAAGGAGACCCCGCGTATCACACACACGCCGCGAGCGCAGCGCGTAACTTATTGAGTATATACAAGATAGAAAAACGGCGGGAGTTGGATTCGAACCCCCGGTACCCTTTCAGGTACAACGGTTTTCAAGACCGTCTGTTTCAACCGCTCACACATCCCTCCGCGTGAGTGATAGAGACATTTTAACAGCACTGGCAATAGCTCCGCGGCCGGACGCTGGGCCGCCACCTGATTGGTTTGTCTCCGGCAATAACGGAGCCAACGTTCGCCACCTGCTTAGTCCCCACCTAAGGCGTTTTCCCCAGCGGGACCGTTTGTTTATATCCGATGAAATGATTGTGAAAAGTTGGTGAGGCATTACCAAAGTTATTGATTTGCCTGGCCACTTCACTTACTTTGAAGCATGCAGCATAAGTTGTGCACCGACTTGGGACGAACGTTCTTGGGACGAACATTGGCAACCGGGGAGGCATGATGGCAAGAATGTGCGCTGGTCTAAGGCGGCTCGCGGAAACCGCGGGCGTGCCGGTACAAGTGGCAGCCGTTTGCTATCGCGTCCGGGAACTGAAAGTGGAATTCCTTCTGGTGAACACCACCTCCGGTAAATGGACTTTTCCCAAAGGCCGCCTGGAACCCACTCTTACCGGCAGCCAAACCGCCGCGTTGGAAGCCTGGGAAGAAGCGGGCGCCAAAGGCCGGGTTGAAGAAGACTTCTTCGCATCCTATCTGGACGCCAAACGTGCGCTGGGTCACGACTCTCGTACCCGTGAAGTCATGATCGCGACGTACATGCTTGAAGTCCACACTACGGTGAAGCCGGACGAGTCTGGCCGCAATCCCAACTGGTTCACTCCTCAGGAAGCCAAGAAACAACTGGCCAACGGACGCCCTTCTCGGTACTCCGAGCAGATTGCGCGGATCGTGGACGCTGCCATGGAACGACTGGCGATTAAGCACGCGCGCCCCCTGCCTGCCTGGCATGGCGCGGAAATGCGCCGCCGCGCCGCCGCTTCGCGATAAGCGTTATTTTTTCAAACCAAATTCAAAACCAAGACTCTTTCCATCCCGATTGAAAGCGGGATAACTCCGCTTGATGGAAGTCCTCGCCGCGGGCGACAAGTTGGCCGGC
>JANXPR010000488.1 GCA_025357215.1 Acidobacteriaceae bacterium
ACAACACATTGCAAGGTCTTACGGGCGTCGGCTTTACTGACACTCTGCCCGCTGGCCTGGTGGTTTCCACGCCCAATGGTCAGACCGTTGGCTGCGCTCCGGGTACGATTACCGCTGTTGCGGGAAGCGGCACAATCAGCCTCACAGGAGCAAGCGTTGCAGCTTCAACGTCCTGCACGTTCGCAGTGAACGTTACGGGTACGACCAGCGGTGTAAAGAACAACACCACGGGCAACGTTACGTCCACGGAGGGCGGTACGGGCGGAACAGCTTCCGCCAGTCTGGCAGTGGAAGGTCCGCCGTCAATCGCGAAGGCGTTTACTCCAGCGGCTATCGCGGTCAACGGGACTTCAGCCTTGACTCTGACCATCACTAACCCAGCCAGCAACGGCGCCGCACTGACCGGCGTTGCCGTAACTGATACCTTGCCTGCCGGCATGGTCGTGGCAACTCCGAACGGCCTAACCAACACCTGCGGCGGAACAGCTACAGCAACCGCTGGATCGGGCAGTATTTCACTCAGCGGCGGGACAGTCGCCACCAGCAGCAACTGCACAGTTACGGTCAACGTTACTGCATCAACTTCAGGATCTTTCGTGAACACGACCGGAGCGGTGAGTTCCACAAACGGCGGCACTGGTAACACGGCAACAGCAACGCTGACCGTACAACCGGCGGACCTGACCATCACCAAAGCGCACAACGGTGCGTTCTCACGCGGAGAGACCGGAGCAACCTACTCGATCACCGTTAACAATATCGGGATCGGGCCGACGACCGGCACGGTGACCGTAGTGGACACGCTGCCGAACGTGGTGCACACGATTGTTCCCACAGCGTTGAGCGGCACAGGATGGACTTGCACCTTGGGCACGCTCACTTGCACCCGCAGTGATGCATTGGCTCCAGGCGCCAGCTATCCGGTGATCACGCTGACCGTGAATATCCCGCAAAACATCCGGAACAGCTTCACCAACACGGTTACGGTATCGGGCGGCGGCGAAACCAATACGACCAACGATACTGGAACCGATACGGTCACGCTCGGACCGCCGATTATCATCACGCCGCAATCCTCCACGCTTACGTTGACGGCGGGAACAGCGGGCAACTATGTGTTGTCAGTGGATGCCCCTGATCCCACGCTGGGCGTGATCACCTTCACTTGCAGCGGACTGCCGACATTAGCAACATGCACGTTCAGTCCAGCCACGATTGATACATCCTTGGGCGTAACGCCCACGACAGTAACCATGAACGTAACCACAACAGGGGCCAGGGGGACCGTAGTGTCAGCCGGCGTTAACGATTCACCTACCGGCTACGCGGCGCTTTTACCGGTACCGGCGCTCGGACTTATGGTTTTGGCTTTGTTCGGAGGGAAGCGGAAAAAAGTATGTTTGCAGTTCGCGATAGCGCTGGTTGGCCTGATGGGGCTGCTGGCGCTGGCGGGTTGCGGCGGGACGCCTACCCATCGTCCCATCACCGGCACGCCGGTGGGGACCGTTAACGTGACGGTGACGGCCACTAGTCCCGGCTTCACCGCAACCTCCAACGTTACTTTGACTGTGCAGTAAATAGCGGTAATCAATTTTTGGAAAGACGAGAGGAGCCTTATCAATGTCCAGTCCGTTTATAGGCGAGATCCGGATGTTCGGAGGGAATTTCGCTCCAGTAGGATGGGCCTTCTGCGATGGAAGTCTAATACCGATCGCTGAAAATGACGCCCTGTTCAACCTGATAGGTACTACTTACGGAGGCGATGGGGTAAATACCTTCGGTTTGCCCGATCTGCGAAGCCGAATTCCTTACCATGTAGGGCCGGGCTTTACGCTGGCCCAAACTGGCGGCGCGGAGACCGTGACGCTGACAAACAACCAGATTCCATCCCATGCGCATGTGCCGCAAGCGAAATCGACGCAGGGTGGCCAGTCGAGTCCGGCGAACAACGTATGGGCACTCTCCGGCTCGAACCAATTCACCTCAACAGCGCCGAGCCTGGCGATGGACCCTGCCGCGCTGGGTCTTTCGGGCGGTTCGCAGCCGCACGACAACATGACGCCATTTCTTGCCGTGAATTTCATTCTCTCCCTGTTTGGAATTTTTCCAAGCCAGGTATGAGAGGTACGGGGCCAATCGCAGTCCGGACCGCAGCGCCGGTATTGAAGCCTGCAAGGAGATTAGAAACCCATGTCAGAACCATTTCTGGGCGAAATTAAAGTTATCAGCTGGAACTTTCCACCCAAGGGTTGGGCATTTTGCAACGGACAGCTGCTGCCCATCAACCAAAACCAGGCGCTGTTCTCGATCCTGGGCACAACTTATGGCGGCGATGGAAGAGTCAATTTTGCATTGCCGAACTTGCAAGGACGCACGCCGGTCCATGCAGGCAACAACATCATTCTGGGAGAGCTCGGGGGCGAAACCGCGCATACTGTAAATATTTCAGAAATGCCGGCGCACAACCACGTGCCGGT
>JANXPR010000501.1 GCA_025357215.1 Acidobacteriaceae bacterium
GCAGGCGCAGGTCGGCAGTCTCCAGGACTGGAGACAGTGTGCGCAGCTGTGCAGTCGAAAACGTCTTGGCATCAAATGGCGGAGCCGTATCCACGGGGTCTTTCACAAACTGGCTGCGTGTAACCGCGATCGGCGGCGCAAAGCCGGCTTCCGGCGTAGGCAGGAAAGGGGAATACGCTGCTTTTCCGGAATTCGTCAGCTTGCTGGAATCCACAAAGAACTTAGCCGGGTTAATCGTCGGGATGAAAAACTGCTGCGCCAGATTGGCGTTCGGTCCGGGCGAACCATCTTCATGCACGATGCCCTTGGACAGCAAGTTGGATACGGTACCGTGTTTTGGAACATAGGTGGCATAGATGTTGTCAAACGTGCGGTTTTCACCAATGATCACGATGACGTGCTTGATCGGGGAAGCAGTCTTTACTTCGTCTGCATCATCTCTTTGACCGAACGCGGGGATCGCGACGGCCACCAGCGCAACCAACGACAAAGCGAAAGTCGCGCTACCGCGCCACTTTCCCAAAATGGACTTGCGTACCATACTTTTCCTCCAATTGTTGCCAGGGCAACGATTCATGGTGCGCAGAGAAGCCTAACTAGCGTTTGTTGAAGGCTCGTGTTCGCGAGGTTAATGAAAAGTGAAAATTGTTCTTAGCCTAAAATACACGCTCAAGAAATTGTTTCCTCTTGCTTACCGATAGGAGTAGTTTGCGTCTAACTCGGTAACCGAGAGGAGCGCCGCATGAGCAAGCCGCTGGACCTGGTCCAGGGAACACTGGATTTGTTGATCTTGAAGATTGTGGCCCTGCAACCGCTCAACGGATGGGCCATCAGTTTGCGCCTGAAGCAAATCTCCGGCGACGTGCTCCAGGTCAGCGACGGTTCTCTCTATCCCGCGCTACACAAACTGGAGCAGGAAGGATGGATTACAGCGGAATGGCGGCCCAGTGAAAATAATCGCCGCGCCAAGTTCTATTCGCTCACCCGTCTCGGACGCAAACACCTGGAAAAAGAATCCGCCAATTGGGACCGCCTGTCCGCGGCCATCTCCAACATCGTAAAGCTGAAGGAGGCCTGAATATGCGCTTCGAGCATTGGCTGTACACCGTGCCGCTGCGGCTTCGGTACCTGTTTCGCCGCAAACAGGTAGACCAGGAACTTCAAGACGAACTTCAAGGACACATAGAGGCGCAGATCGCAGAGGACATTGCCCACGGGATGTCTCCCGAAGAAGCGCGCTACGCCGCGTTGCGAAAAATCGGTGGCGTGACTCAGATTGAAGAACAATGTCGCGAAGCTCGTCAGGTCAATTACATCCAGAACTTCTTTCAAGACTTACATTATGGACTTCGCCAATTGCGACTCAACCCTGGCTTTGCTGTCCTGGCTGTTCTTTGTCTCACGTTGGGAATCGGTGCCAACGCGGCCGTTTTCAGTTGGATTGAAGGAATCCTGTTGCGGCCCTTTCCACTAGTAGCCCATCAGGAACGAATGGTTGCGATTGCCGGGACCAAGCTCTCCGGTGATCGCGGCGCCACCGGCTTGGCCCGCACCGACGTTTCCTGGCTTGACTGGCAGGACCTGCAGAAAAGCTGCAAATCTTTTGACGTGTTCATCGCCGATCGGATTATGGGCATCACGCTCAACATCGGCGACCGGGCCGAGCGTGCCACTGGCGAGGTAGTTTCCTCCAACTACTTTGACGCGCTCGGAATCCGCCCAGTGCTGGGGCGAGGCTTTCAACCCGACGAAGATTCTGGCCGTAACTCGCACCCCGTTACCGTGATGAGTTACTGGATGTGGAAAGAACGCTTTCGCGGCGATCCGGATATCGTTGGCAAGCCGCAACTTCTCAACGGAGTTCCACACACGATTGTCGGAATCGCCCCGCCCGGCTTCTACGGAACTTTCGTGGGCTATCCCATGGATTTCTGGGTGCCGGCTTCCATGCAGGAAACCTTTGTCCCCGGTGGATACCAACTGGAAGATCGCAGCGGCCAATGGGTTGAAGGTTTTGCGCGTCTCAAACCCGGAGTGACCATCGACCAGGCGCAACAGGAAGTTAACGTCATCGCCAAGGGGTTAGAAGCCGATTATCTGGCCACCAATCGCGGGCATGGTATCGAGCTATTTCCGTTGTGGAAGACTCCGTTCAACCAAGCGGGAAATTTGGAGCCAACGTTAAAGACCACACTGGCCGTGGTTTTCCTTGTGCTGATGATTGCCTGCGCCAACGTGAGTAGCTTGTTGCTGGTGCGATCGCTGGGGCGTCGTCATGAAATGACGGTTCGCATGGCGGTCGGAGCGCGGCGCGGTCGGTTGGTGCGGCAACTGGTAACCGAAGGACTCATTCTCTCAACGTTGGCCGCAGGTGGAGGATTGCTCGTTGCTTACTGGTGCCGCAACGCGCTGGCGCCTATCTTTACTCCCGGCGCGGGTATCGACGTGAACCTGAAAGGCTATATGGACTGGCGAGTGTTTGCCTTTAGCGCCGCAGTCTGTTTGATCTCAACCTTACTTTTCGCGCTGGTGCCCGCGGTACAGGGCAGCAAAGTCGATATCGCCGCCAGCCTGAAATCAGAATCCGGGACGGCATTCGGTAGTCGCGGTAAGTCTCGTGTGCGTTCCGCGCTTGTGCTGGTGCAGGTGTCGTTGAGTTTCATCCTTCTCGTTGGGGCAGTGCTGCTGGTGCAAAGCGTAAGAAAGATTCGGACGGCTGATCCGGGTTTCTCAACAAACAACGTGCTCATGACGCGCATTGACCTGATCGGAGCCGGATACGATGTGCCACGCGCTAAGGATTTTGACGACAAATTGCTCGATCGCGCTCAGAGCATCCGCGGTGTGGAGTCAGCTGCTTTGGTGCGCGTCAGACCTTTCGGCTATATCGGATATTTCACCGCGCCCATCGCTGTCGACGACTACCATCCCGCTCCGGACGAGCAACCCGAAGCCGAATACAACCAGGTCAGCCCCAGCTATTTCGCCACTATGGGAATCCCCATTCTTTCCGGGCGCGAATTCACGCGTGGTGACAATGAAACCGCCGCGCAAGTAGCCATCGTGAATGAACGCATGGTCACGCAGTATTGGCACGGCAAAGACCCTATCGGCTCGCGGTTGCTGGTGAAAGGCAAGACCCTGCGTGTGGTCGGCGTGGCCAAACAAGCGAAATATCAGACCTTCGGAGAAGAGCCGAAAGCGTTTTTCTACGTGCCGCTGCGGCAAGAGTTCTCCATAGGCGCGAACTTGATCTTACGAACTTCCCAGGACGCAGGATCGATGTCTGCCGTGCTGACTCGTGAATTTGCGTCGCTCGACGCTGGCATACCGATGCTGGAAGTCGTGACCACGCGCGAATTCATACTGCGCACGGCTTTGGCGTCCCAACAAATCGCGGTGACTCTCCTGGGTATTTTCGGCACTTTGGCCGTGCTCCTCGCCGGCGTGGGGCTTTACGGAGTGATGTCGTATTCGGTTACGCAGAGCAAACGGGAACTCGCTCTGCGCATGGCCCTGGGCGCGCGCGGACAAGACGTATTACAACTGGTAATGTCACGTGGCCTGGCGTTAACTGCCGCCGGAGTGTGCGTGGGAGCAGTCACGGCCTTGCTGCTATCGCGTTTGATCGCGGACTTGTTGTACAAAGTCAGCCCGCGCAACCCATGGGCTTTTGGGACGGCATTCGTGGTGATGATCGTTGCGTCGCTCGCGGCGTGTTTCTTTCCGGCGTGGCGCGCATCGCGAACTGACCCGGTACAAGTGTTGCGCAGTTGATTACTTCTTCAATGAAACGCGCGCGGGTTCTATTCGCAGTTCTTATTTAAGATGCTGCAACATTTCTTTGAACACTGATGTGCCTGACTTGCCCATCAGTTCGTACATCATCATCTCCGTGGACGACATTACGGCCCCGGCAGCGCTCATGCGTTCCAGTCCAAGCCGCCAGTTGAGTTTTGTGCGCGAGCTCACGGCGTCCGCGGCCACGTGGACTTTCATCCCCTGATTCAATGCTCCCAGCACCGTTTGCATCACGCAAATGTGGGTTTCCATGCCGCACACCAGCAGCGTATTGCGGCCGGACAAGACACTAATCGCCGAGCAGAACTCGCCATTGCCGAAGCAGCCGAACTCCAATTTGTCCACCGGATTGGTGCCTGCGGGCAAAAGAGACAGAATGTCCGGCACCGTGGGCCCCAGTCCCTTTGCATACTGTGTGCTCACCACTACCGGCAGCGAAAGCAATCCCGCCAGCCGCACCAGCAACTGAGAGTTCTTTACCAACCGTTCTTTTTCATAAATGGGCGGCAAGAGGCGTTCTTGGATGTCTACCACTGCCAGGACGCAATCTTCCACGCGCAGAGATTGCCGCGCAGCTTCGATCTGGGAAAGAGATTCAATCGTTGTGCTTACCATAATCAGAAATTGTAGCGCGCCCATGCGCCGAACGGGGAAAGCGTTACGCATGAGTCTTGTGAGGATGAAAAGTTGATTCAACTCGGAATCGCGGTCCAGCGCCGCAAGGCGCGATAACAGGTCAGCCCACACTTAGCCGAGCGAACGCGAAGGCGTAAGTGTGGGTAAGCTGCAAGCTGGCGTAGAGCCCCGTAGGGGCGGCACATTTGACCCACAAAAAATCCCACCGCGCTCTTATCTTCGCGGTGGGACTCGAAAAAATAAACTTCTACCTTCCCAGGAACGTCACGTGGACGTATGTCCCCAGGCGCGCATTGAACGCCAGGTACCAGCCGGCGTGGTCTGCATCGTCGTAGATCACAACGCGGTCGCGGTCCCAATACCAGTCATTGCAATACCTGCGGTCATACTCGGCCACGGTAAAGTTATAACCGTTGAACCAGAAACGGTCAGGACGTCCGCCGGCCAGCACCCATACATGCCTGCGGCCTACATCGCGGAAGCGGCCGTGTTCCCACGGATGGTCCACGTGGTAGCGGCGGTCATCGTCGCGGTCGCGTTCATGTCCTACCCAGCGGTCGTGGCGAGCGTCGCGGTCCACGTGCGGAGCGTTGGGATGGCCTTCATGATCGCGAAAATCACGGTCACCGCTACGGCGATCGTCATGATGGTCGTCGCGGTCGCGCGCCGGTCCGTGCTTCGGAACGTATTCGTGTTTGTCGCGGCCTCGATCATGGTCACGATCGCGGTCTCGGTCGTGGTCCTGCGCAGCTACGTAAACAGTCATCAGGAACATAGTTCCCAAAATCATCAATATGTGTCTCTTCACTTCAAGTCCTCGCATTCAAAGTCTTTGCATTCTAAAGATTGCTGGATTTGTTGGATGTTCGATTATCCATCCTTGCGAACCCGAAATTACAGGAATCCACTCGCGGGCGGCTTACGAAAGGACACGCGCTGCCGGATGAACAATACCGAGCAGGTTTATAAGATTCGGGGTAAGCGTCGAATCGCCGAACTGCTAGCCAGAAGTTAATAGCCAATCGCGCCGATTCAAAAGCTAACGGCTAAGTGCTAATGGCCGCTTTTCTAGTGATGATCGTCATGCACCGATGCGAATTGTGGTTGCTTTTGTGCATGTTGCCATGCGCTGGTTTGCCAGTTGTCTTTCACTGCTTCGCGCTTGATCCACGGCGGCAAGTCCAGGCGAAGGTGGCGTGCCAGGGCGATGGCGTATGGTTCGTAGAGTCCACGCAGGCGTTGCAGCTCCGCGTCAGCGGTTTCGCCCGTGGTAAGCCTCATTCCGCCTTCGAGCAACTGTCCGCGAATCGCGTCCAGGTCCGCGGGATGGAGCCGCGTGGACGAACCGCCATGGTCCGGCGCCGCGCCGAACACCTGGCTCAGATCAACCAGCGCGTGCCGGGCGATAGCGAAAGTCATTTTTGCCTGGTATTGGCACATGCCTTCCAGTCCCACCATGGCCAAAGCGCAGAGGTCCAAAACAGCGGTGAGCGATCCAATCCAGGATTGGTTGTCATGTTGCGAGCGGAAGTATGCCAGCACCGGATAAGAAAGGTGGCTTTCCATCAGGTCGGCGGACCAGTGTTCCCATTCGTGCAGGACTGTCGTCAGAGCGTCCAGGCCGTAACCACCGGGCCCGGCGTGGCGGCGTAGAAGTTCAAAAGCCGTAGGCGGAGATCCGGCGCGGGCGTCCAAAAGGGAAATGGTGACTTCGCGCCGCGAGAACGCTTGATACAAAACCGGCAGATATCCAATCACCAAAGCCAGAAAGCCAAAACCGATCCCGGCTTCCGCCACTGTGACAAACCGTCCCAGAGGAGACGTCGGCGTAATATCTCCCAGGCCAAGCGTGAACAAAGTCGTGCCGCTTAAATAAAGACAGTTGCCAAACCGGCCCGGCAACATGGAACCTTTCAGCGATTCGGCGTCTCCGTAATGGACCAGCGCAAAACCAAACACTAGCGTCACGGCCCAAAATGCGAACAACAGCAGCAAGGAAAGCGGTCCGTAATAACTGAACAGGGCGTCGCGTTTCTTCTTGCTACGGCGGATGCTGGCGCAACTGCGCCATGAAACCCAGGTCACACGATAAAAAGCACGAGTCAGGCGGAATTGGCGGGTCACGCGCCGGGGAAGGACGATGGTTTCAAACGCTTCCCAGAGCGTTACGCCGATAAGTAGCAATCCGGATGTTACGCAAACAAAATTCAGCAAACTGTCAGGTCCTCTTTTCTGCTGGCATTAGATTACCGCAAACGTTCAAAAGGAGCGGAATTTCCGCCGCGAAAGCCCAGCGGCTGGTTTTTTGGACGTTACACTTCCGGTCGTGCGGTAAATTCATCGCGCTGCTGTAGACTAAAAGACGGGTAAACGCTGCTTGAAGAATCTGCTCCAACTGCTTACGGGACATCCTTATTTGATCTTGCTGCTTTCCGCCTTGCTGGAACGCGTCGGGTTGCCGCTTTTCCTTTCGCCGGTTCTGATTGGCGCCGGGGCCCTCTCTGCCAGCGGACAAATGCGCTTTGACGTCGCTTTCTGGCTGGCGCTGGTATCCTGCATCGCCGGAGACGCCGTCTGGTTTCAACTGGGACGCAGTCGCGGCGACTCCGTTCTTACCATTTTGTGCAAGATCTCTTTTGAGCCTGATAGCTGCGTGCGCCGGTCAAAAGGTTTTTTGGAAAAAGGCGCCATGCGCACCGTGTTCTTGTCCAAGTGGCTGCCCGGTCTCTCGCACGTTGTTCCCGCGGTGGCGGGACTGAGCGGCGTGGGCCAGAGCCAGTTCTTCGTCGCCAACGTTGCCGGGACGTCTGTCTTTATTCTTGTGCTGATGTTGGTCGGCTATCTTCCCGTCGAACACATGCACGTCGTGCCGGCAATGGGATCAATCGTGTTTGAAGGCGCTCTGGTCCTTCTGGCGGCCAACGTGGGATATAAGTATGTTCAACGGAGACGTTTCTTCGCCGAACTCTACAAATCGCGCATTTCGCCGGAAGATTTGCTCGCCATGCTGGATGCCGGAGAAGCCGTGGTGATCGTCGATCTCCGCCATCCGCTCGACTCCGTGACTGACGAGCGCATCCTGCCCGGCGCCCTACGGATGCTTCCTGAAGACCTGGCCCAAAAAGCGCCAACGCTGCCAGTGGACCAGGAGATCGTCCTCTACTGTACTTGACCCAATGAAGCCACTAGCGCCCGTGTGGCGCAGAGACTTCAAAAATTGGGAATCAAGCGGGTCCGTCCTCTGCAAGGCGGATTCGGAGTATGGAAGGAACTCGGCTATCCTCTAGCCGAGCCAACGGAACTGGCCTGGCACAGCGCCGTGGAAAGCGCCGACTAGCGCCACAGAACCAACGAGTGCCTGACCGCAAGCGCCTTCAATGAGAACCGATGCCCATCGACCCTGTCTTCGAAACTGTTTTCCGCAAGATTTACGGACTGCCCTGCTGGCGCGTTGCTCCGGGACACGGCAGCTTTCTTACGTTCGAATTCGGCGAGCCGCACCTTGAAGTCAGGGAACCAGAACCCACCAATCCAAAATATTCCGCAAAAATGAACCGCGACCTGGCATCGCGCCGGGTCTTCATCCACGGAGACTGGCATCTGTGGATTTACTGCTGCGATTGGAAGGTGCTGTCGAAGGGAAAGTTTGTCGGCAAGAGCACTTCCGCCACAAGCTACCAGCGCGCCGCCGATCTTTTGGAAGGCCAGAAACTCATCCGTGTTGAGATCATCGCCAGACCATGCCGCACTGTCTTTGAATTTGATTTGGGCGGAGTCCTGGAAACCCGTCCTTACGACCCCGCCAGCGAACAATGGATGTTCTTTGATCGCGCCACAGACAAAGTACTCACGCTCCGGGCCGACGGATTCTTTTCCCACAATCGATCCGATGTGGCAGCCTCACAGAAATGGGAGCCCATTCAGCTGTCTGGGGCCTGACACCACCAGATCACGTTGCGGCACTTGGCGTCCAACTTGGGTTTCGCAAACCACTTTCTTGCGCTATAGTATGTCCGCATTCCACTGCCAATTTATTTGCCG
>JANXPR010000537.1 GCA_025357215.1 Acidobacteriaceae bacterium
ATCAGAGGTGGGCAGTTGACCCGTGGTTACAGCCTTCGTCTAAATTAAGACCTCACAGTTCTTTGCTTCTTTTTCACCTTTCACGCGTCAGAACATAGTAAATTATTTTGAGTCGGTACTGCATGGAAACCATCCAAAAGAAGACCGAGGAAGGTATCACCAGTGAGATGGCGCTTGTTCAGGCCGCCAAGAAAGGCGATCTGGAGGCGTTCAGCGAACTAGTGAAGCGGTACGACCGCAATGTCTTCCGCATCGCGCAACACATAACGCATAACGAGGAAGACGCCCAGGACGTTGTCCAGGACGCATTCCTCAAGGCGTATCAGAATCTGGAGCAGTTCCAGGGGAATTCCAAGTTTTATACCTGGCTGGTCCGGATCGCTGTAAACGAAGCGCTCATGCGCTTGCGCAAGCGGAAAACGGACCGTACTGTTTCGCTTGATGAAGACGTGGAGACCGAAGAAGGGTCCATGCCCCGCGAGGTGGCGGATTGGTCCCCGAATCCGGAGCAGCTCTATGGCACGTCCGAACTGGGTGATATTTTAAAGAAAACCATTCAGGGCCTCCCCCCTGGCTTCCGGACGGTTTTTGTTTTGCGTGACGTTGAAGGACTCTCCACGGAGGAAACCGCGGAGATGCTTGGATTGAGCATTCCGGCCGTGAAATCCCGGTTGCTCAGGGCCCGTTTGCAACTGCGGGACCGGTTGTCAAAATTCTTCAATATGTCCAAAAAGGGCGGGGATTAACTACGGTGAAATGCAACGATTTTCTTAAGGAATTAACCGACTACCTGGATGGGTCCCTTAGTGAGGGCCTGAAAGCTGAATTGGACGAACACCTCCATTGGTGCCGCGAGTGCCACGTGGTCATGAATACCACCAAGAAAACCATCGAAATTTACCGCGACAACAAGATCTACGAACTCCCCGATAACCTCCGCACCCGCCTCCAGGACGCCATCATGACCAAGTGCAAAGGCCACAAGTCCTCAAAGGAACCTTCCTAGGCGATTATCCCGCCAAACGGTTTTTCAACAACTTACGGGATGATGTGTGTAAAACTTACGCCATTGTCCTTATTCCTGCCCTATTTTTAGAGCCTTTGCCGAGTCTTTTTCCCCGAACCCGACTCTAATTGAGTACGTAGGTATTGATTTTGTATGTACTCAAGGACATGTCCTGTAGTACACTGTCCGAGATTTAAGGCAAGTGTTTCACCGCAGCTTAGGTTTTTTCCGACGGTAGCTTCCAGGACCCCTAACCGGGTAGGTAGGTGACAAAAATGGCTAGTCTGTATGATTTGTTGTTCGGGTGCCATCACAAGAATTACAGTTTCCCTTTGACCAAGCGGCGCGGTCAGCGGCTGTCTCCGGCAGCTTCCGCCACGGGAACTTACGTTTCTTGCCTCGATTGTGGCAAGGAATTCGCCTATGACTGGCATGAAATGAAGGTCATTGAGCCCGCCAAGGAACGCTTTGAGCCTCTGGCGGCACGGGCCGAATCGTACGCGGGAGAGTAATCCTCTGGGGCGGCCAGCGCCGCCCTGTATCTCCGGCGGGCGCGGTCTGGGCAACCGCCTGATCGCAAACCACTGGGCTGTACGCAAAATGCCCTTCGCTTACCCATCTCGGTGCAACGTCCGCCGTTTCGATGGTCGGCTGGTACGTCTCATTCAATTCTTTGGTGCTTTTTCCTCTCCAGGTGTGGCATGATGGCCCCACTACTTCCGTGGAGAACGACAATGAAAACGATTTCGGGTGAGCCCAAAGTGCCCGTTGAGCCGGGTTTCTTTCGCCGTAAACTCAATTCTCTGAATTCTGGACTAGTGGGATCCACCTGCCGCAAATGCTGCTCGTTTGTCGGCGCCAGCGCGCGTCCTGAGCTGCTGGATTGCGTGGAACGTCTCCATCATTGCGTGGCCCGCGGGACCAACGTCTCGATGCCGGGCATTGCGCCAGCATAAAGATTGCAGATCGCCAGCGTCAAACTTTCGTTCGCCAAGGAACTTTCGCTTTCCCAAGCTCTTTCGTTTTCCAAAGCTCGTTCGTTTTCCCAAGCTCTTTCGCTTTCTAAGACCTTTCGATCGCAAAACAGGCGACCTTTTTTTGAGGGCCGCCTGTCTGCTTTTATAACCTGAATTTTCTCAACTAGTTATCGCGACGCTTCAACGTTGGGCGATCATCGTCTTTCTTGGTGTCGCCATCTTTGCTGTTGGGCGTTCCGGCTGTACGGCGGAGCGTAGGCTTGTTGGTGTTCTGGTCGTCGACCTTGCGGCGGTTTTCTATCGCTGCCAGCCGGGCCTTTACGTCGTTGAATTCGGACGTAGTTTCAATGTACTGGTCTCTCGCCGGCAGGATCGTCGCGATCTCTTCCTGCGTCTTCTGGATGCGGTCCGGAGTTTGCGGATGCGTGGAGAAAGCCTTGGCCAGCGAGCCTGGCTTCTTCTTTTCCTGCGCCTGGACTTTTTCAAAGAAGTTCACAAACTCGTTCGGATCGTATCCCGACTTGTACATGTACTGCACGCCCAGATAATCGGCTTCCGCTTCGAATCCGCGGGAAAAGCTCAGGAACGTGAGCGGCAGGCCAATGCCGGCCAGCTCGCGGGCTGCATATCCAACGCCGCCACCGACAAAGATCAGCGGAATGGTCATAATGTTGGCCAACTGGCTGCGGGTGGCTCCGCGCGTCGCATGACGGGCACAAACGTGGGCGATTTCATGGGCCATTACGCCGGCCAGTTCCGCTTCGTCGTCCGCGGCCAGAATCAGGCCGGAATTTACGTAAAAGAAGCCGCCCGGCAGCGCCATGGCGTTGATTTCATCGGCGTCCACTACCTTGATGGTGAACGGAACTTTCGCGTCTGAGTTGCGGACCAGGTTTTGCCCAATGCGGTTCACGTATTCGTTGACCACCGGGTCCTGGATAATCTTCATGCTCTGCTCGATCTGCTGGGCGTATTGCTTGCCCAGTTTGATCTCG
>JANXPR010000556.1 GCA_025357215.1 Acidobacteriaceae bacterium
GGAAATTCAAACGCCGGTCGGCGCGCGCAGCAACCAGCTTGCGAACTTTATCCAGCGCCATGGGAATGAATTTCTGTCCGCCAAAACCTGGATTCACTGACATCACCAGAACGTGGTCCACCATGTCCAGCACGTCTTCCAGCGTGCCCACCGGTGTTGCCGGATTGATTACTACCCCCACATTCAAATTATGGCTGCGAATCAGCCCTAAAGTCCGGTGCAGATGCACACACGCTTCTTGATGGACGGAAATCCAGTCAGCGCCGGCGTCAGCAAATGCCGGAATGTACTGATCTGGATTTTCGATCATTAAATGCACATCCAGCGGCAGCTCCGTGACTTTGCGCAGGCTCGCGACGACAGGCGGCCCAATGGTGATGTTGGGAACGAAATGTCCGTCCATCACGTCCACGTGCATAAGCGTGGCGCCGCCAGCGGCCGCCGCGCGAACGTGGTCGCCAAGCCGTGCGAAATCCGCGGACAATATCGAAGGAGCTATTTCAATCAAAGCAATCAGTCTCTAGCTGGAGTTACCAGATTCTAACACGCACCCCCAACCACCCCGGCCAACAATACAGAGCGGTTACGTGGCGAAAAAGACCTGCCTTGCAGGCGCAGTTTCGCCCTGGTACCGAAGCACCTTTGTTAGAACGGATGCGTGACGGATCCTTGCAAAGCCCTGCAAGGGATGTTTGCAGCGTCTCGCGCCAAATTCCGGACAGACGCTTATCGGGAACGCACTGCCAGATCTGGCCTGCAATCTATCTCATTCAAAATAAACAGTTTAAAGCCTCCGAACTGGCCAGATTCATTCGCTAGGTTATATTGGGAGGCGCATGCCCCTGCTCTCTCTCCGCAACCTGGTCAAGGTCTATCCCGCTGACGCTGGCGTCTTTGCCTCATCTAAATCAGCCCGGGCGCGCGGCTCAAACAAAGACGTCCGCGCCGTGAACAACGTTTCGCTGGATATTGAGGCCGGAGAAACCATGGGCCTGGTCGGCGAATCCGGATGCGGCAAAAGCACTCTGGGACGAATGATTCTTCGCCTCATCCCCGCAACGGCTGGCACCGTTACCTTCAACGGGGAAGACGTTCTGGCCGCGCGTTCAACTACCTTGCGCCGCCTTCGCCGCGACATGCAGATCATCTTTCAAGATCCGTTCGCTTCACTCAACCCGCGCATGCGCGTGGAAGAAATCATCACCGAGCCGCTGGTGATTCACGGACTAACGCCGCACTCTGGCGGCAATCCTGCAACCGACGCCGTGCACGCGAACGAAAATTTCTCGGCGTCTCCACCCTCTAAGCCCAAGCTGCACCAGGCTGCCACCGAGATGATGCGCGCCGTCGGGCTCGACGAATCCGCTCTGCGCCGCTATCCCCACGAATTTTCCGGCGGACAGCGCCAGCGCATCGGCATAGCCCGCGCCTTGATCTTGCGCCCGAAGTTCGTTGTCTGCGACGAACCGGTCTCCGCGCTGGACGTAAGCGTGGGCGCGCAGATCGTGAACCTGCTGAAAGAACTCCAGCGCACCTTCGGACTCACCTATCTTTTCATCTCGCACTCCATGCCGGTGGTCCGTTATTTGTGTGATCGCATCGCCGTGATGCGCCAGGGAGAAATCGTGGAACTCGGTTCCGCGGAGCAAGTCACCGCGCAGCCCAGGCACGAATACACACGTACTTTACTCGCCGCCACGCCCGAACCTGAATACCGGCCGGTTTGAAGAAACGCTCCGCCGCTGCAACGCGCAATGCGGCAACATCCCGGCCAAAGTACTCTTCCAGCTGAAATTAGTCCCTTAAACCCTGTCATCCTGTCTATAACAACGACGACGGTGTCAAGGGCAAACGAGGGCATCGACGCTACAGGTTTTAAAGAAGCGCCATTTCGCTCTCGCGGAAAATGTTTTTGTTGCTGTTGCATAAAACCAAGACTCGCGTTTTT
>JANXPR010000570.1 GCA_025357215.1 Acidobacteriaceae bacterium
TTCGCGGAGCCGCCAACGACCAGGTGCTGTATGAAGTCCACACCATGGAACAGCTCATGGGCAGTACTCTGGCTCTGCAACGCTTCCTGCTGTTGTTGTTCGGCATCTTCGCCGGACTCGCCCTGCTGCTGGCCTGCATCGGAATCTACGGCGTGCTCGCTTACCTGACCAATCAGCGCGTGCCGGAGATTGGCGTCCGCATGGCTCTGGGCGCCAGCGCTCGTAGCGTGATGTGGATGGTGCTGCGCCAAAGTGTGGTAATGATTCTGGCCGGCATAGCCCTGGGAACCGCCGCGTCCTTCGCCGCCAACCAGGCATTGAAACGTCTGGTGCCCGGAGTCCAGAGCACTGAACCGGTAACTCTTCTGCTCATGCTCCTGGTGCTGCTTCTCGCCGCGTTGCTGGCCAGCTATTTTCCGGCGCGTCGTGCCAGCCGCGTGGACCCGATGTTGGCGTTGCGGCAGGACTAAAGCAGCAAAATGGAAGCCCCGGCCTTTATAGCTGGGGAAAACTTATTCCGGCTTGTCTTCCGCCTTCGGGGTCTTCTCCGGCTTCACCACCGTCAATGCTTTAATGATCTCTGGCGACCACATGGGTTTACCCGGCGGAAGTCCGCGCGGACCCGTTATTCCCTTCACCGATTCGTTGTACTCCGCCAGCACGGAACCGTCGCACATGGCTTGAATCAACTTTTGCCGTCCAATGGCCCCTTCCAAAACTACGTCCATGCGATAGCCAACCGTGTACCACGGCCCCTGATAGCCAAAGTACGTGAAAGCCTGTGCGTCGGCTTTGTCACCGCTGAGTTCGCCCTTGAGTATCTTCATGAAGAAGTTATCCAGTTCCAGGCGGTTTTGGTAGAACTGACCCATGTCCATGTCCCAGCGCTCATGCTGCTCCTGCGTGGCTGTGGCGCGAGGATGGACGTCGGGGCTGCCGGCTGCGGCCAGCATGGCAAAGCCTTCACCAAACGCGCTCACCCATTTGCGCACCATTTTCACCCGCTCCGGCTGTTTGGCAGTATCCGCCGCAATTTCCCTGGGCGGACACGCGGTTCCAAACCCAATATGGTGCAACTCGTGCGCAACGGTATTTTCGAAATCTTCCTTGGTCTTTTCTGTATCCAGATAAAGGAAGATGGCGGGATTGGTGTCCACTTCGAATACAAAAGAGTTTTCCACCGGCTTGATCGCGGGATAGATCGTCGCTTTGATGGTGGCATCTTCCGGCAGATACGCCAGAGCCAGGTTCGCCGGACGCGTTAAGTCCGCCTGCTTCCAGGCATCCAGTGTTTCCTGCAGTTTGTCCGCCTGGGCATAGAGTTCCGGGGACATCACAAATGCCTTGAAGGCCTCTTCCGTAAACGGACGATGCATGGACTCCTCGCGCTTCTTCAGGCGGCGATAGCCCTCGCTGTCAAACAACTGTTTCCAGTCAGAGTCGGCAAGCTCGGTGCTGGCGGCACGTTTGGCTAGTATGGCCAGCACGGCATCCGGTTCGTCGGTCACTATTTGCACCTGCACGCGCTCCCCTTCCTGCGCAACCGCGCTGGGAGCAACCAACATCAGGCCAAGAATTCCAGCTAAAAGCATATTCACTTAGACAGGATAACCCGGCTCGGGGTTAGGTGACCGGAGAATCCAACGGCCAAAAGACGCGGCACTATCCGCCCCGGGCCTATTTGCCCGCTTGTTATAAAATGCCGCCAACAAGCACGCGTTGCACGCCAGTCAGGATAGGGACCGCAGCTTTCATACAAAACTATGCCTCCTCATACCGCGCCTCCTCATACCGCCGATCTTCATACCGCCGCTGTTCATACCACCGCTGTTCACACAATGATGAACACGCCCCTCACGCTCACCGCCCTTCTGGAGCGTGCCGGAACGTACTTTTCGGGCGTTGAAGTTGTGGCCCGCGTGGCGGAAGGCCAGGTGCATCGCACCACGTGGGGCAGTGTTTACCACCGTGCGCGTCAGCTTGCCGAATGTCTCCAGAGTCTCGGTCTCAAACGCGGCGACCGCGTGGCTACCCTGATGTGGAACCATCACGTTCACCTGGAAGCATACTTTGGCGTTCCCGCTGCCGGCGGCGTTCTGCATGCTCTCAACCTGCGACTGCATCCGGACGAAATCGCTTACACCGCCAATCATGCGGAAGACCGTTTTCTGATCTGCGATGAAGTCCTTTTACCTACGCTGGAAAAGATCAAGGACAAGGTAAAGTTCGAAAAGATTTTCGTTGTTTCGCATACCGGCGTCGCCGGCGCGCCTTACAGCGACTACCATCAGTGGCTGGCCACCGCCACTGGCAACTACCAGTTCCCGAACTTGAGCGAGCAGGATGGCGCCACCATCTGCTTCACGTCCGGCACCACGGGCCATCCCAAAGGCGTGATGTACTCGCACCGGGCGTTAGTCCTGCATTCGTTCGCTGAAGCCATGGCGGATGGTTGCGGTGTCTCTCAACATGATTCCTTGCTCATGGCGTCACCACTCTTCCATGTCAACGGCTGGGGACTTTCC